>CAXTCQ010000015.1:0-63547 GCA_964242965.1 uncultured Calothrix sp.
GGGGATAAGGGGGTAGGGCAAGGTTATTAGATCCCCGACTTCTTAAAGGATACTGTTGGCGAATTCAAAGGGGGGTTTCACCCCTCAACATCAGTCGCATATAGCCTTATAGAATGCCCAAAATCCCGCCCTACCATTGAATGGTAGGGCTAATCGAAGCGAACGCGAGTGCGTGTCCCCTTGGGACTCAGCCTGCTAAAAGCCACGGCTTTGTTCCGATTAGCACTGACTGCTTGAAGCCTAGGGCAGTTTTGTCGGTAGCGAGGGGTCTTACCCTCCATTCGCCAGTTGCATCCGCAGAAGTTGTCGGGGATCTGACGCTCACGACAAGTCATGCATTAATAAAACAGACCGCGATCAAAGTCCAGCTTAATTGCAGGAAATTACATCGCACAAGGCAAGATAGCTATTCTACGTCGTTGGTTTCATTACGGTTCCATTGATTGAGGATATCTTTGACTAATACTTCTTTAAGCCAAATTTGAGTAACAATTAACAAAGGAATTGCTAAAAATAATCCTAAAAATCCGAAAAAGCCAGCGAAAACTACTACTGCTATCAATGTAAATGCAGGCATTAACGAAACTTCTCGCTGCATCATAAAAGGTACTAAAATTAGACTTTCAAATTGCTGAATGAGTAGATACGCAATAATTACACCTATCACTTTCCAAGGTGCATCGAGTAAGGCAAGTAATGCAGGGGGGACAATACTCAGCACTGGACCGACATTGGGAACAAATTCTAATAAACCTGCAAGTAAAGCATTAATCAATGGTAGTCTAACTCCTAAAAGTAGTAAGGCAATATAACTCAATACTGCAATTACCAACATATTAATCAGAGTCGCTCGTATCCATCCCACTATTGACGTTTCGCACTCTTGGAGAATTTCATCGATGCGACGACGGTAAAATGACGGAAATGCCAAAATAAAAACCCGTCGGTATTGCGACGGATTTACTAATATCATGACGGTGAGAACTAAAAATAGTAAAAAGTTAAGAAAAATACCCAACGAGTTCCGAATTAAACCAATGAAGTTACCAAGTAACCTTCCTATCCAACTTTGGAGTTGCTGCGTCAAAGCTTGAATGCTGCTGGTAGTGCTATCCAATACTTGTTCGGGGACTGCATTTCGCAACCACTCATTCCAAGTTTGTACCTGTGCGATGACTTTGGGTAATAAATCGACTAATTCTTGCAATTGTTGAACAATTTGCGGCACTACGAGTGCAAAAAAACCGACGACCAAGGCAATTAAAGAAATGACTGCGATCGCAATCCCAATTCCTCGTTTGATGCGGAATCGTTGAAGGGTCATGACGACTTTATTAAGAATTGTTGCTAAAACAACTGCCGCAAATATCAACAACACTACTTGCCGAATTTGCCACAATATGAAAAGCGATATGAAGAGAGCAAATAAGCCGATCCATTCCCCTAAACGCACAATTTGTCTCCCTAGATTGGTGATTGCAAGCGTTGCTGATACTTTATGCCTTTTGAATGCGCGTGTCTTCCTCCTGGGGGGGAGTAGGGAGTTGGAAGTTCTTGTGTTAGGAGTCAGAAGTTAGGAGTCAAGAATCAGGAGTCAGAAGCAAGAAGCTAGAAGTAAGAAGTAAGAAGTAAGAAGCTAGAAGCAAGAAGCAAGAAGTTAGGAGTAGTAAATTACTTTATTCTTCTCCCCTTCTCCCCTTCTTTCCTTCTCCTCTTCTCCCCTTCTCCCCTTCTCCCCTTCTTTCCTTCTCCCCTTCTCCCTAATTTTTGTAATAAATGACTCAAATCCATATATAGTTATAGTTAAGTTGACTAATTTAGCTGCTTATGCTGAAAATATAGTCTGCTGAAAAATAAGCGTGTCTTGGCTTGAGCTATGTCTTCAACTCAACGCTTCACAAATTTAGCGAGTTTACAACTCTTGAGTGCGCGATACTCACTCGGAAAATCGCTGTTTGAATCGCATTTAACGGTGACACCAGATACTTTGGTGAGTGATGTTGTTCGCTTACTGAGTATGCAAGAATGCGCTTGCTGTCATTGTTCGATGTCGAAGTCGGTGCGACAACGCCAAGGTTGTGTTTTAATTGTCGAAGATTCGCGTTTAGTAGGCATTTTTACCGAAAGTGATGCTGTGAAGTTGATGGCATCGCAAGTTGATTTTACAACTATCCAAATTGCTTCGGTGATGCAGCGTCAAGTTATTACCTTGACACAAACCGATTCAACTAATATTTCGACTGCTTTATCATTGTTACGCGACCATGATATTAGCTATCTACCAGTATTGAACGAGCAAGGGATATTGCAGGGACTAATTACATCCGCTAGTTTGTTACAAGTTCTAAGTACTTGGGAAGAAGAACAAGTAGTGCTGTGTCAAAAATTGGATGCAGTCAAAGAGTCGTTGCGGCAAGCTGAAGCGGAAATTGAACGACGAGTTGAAGAACGAACGTTTGAATTGCTACGTGCTAATGTGCGATTGGAGCAGGAAATCATCGAACGCAATCGGGCAGAAGCTGCGTTGCGCGAAAGCGAAGAACGGTTCCGGACAATGGCTGATACTGCCCCTGTAATGATTTGGGTAGCTGGAATTGACAAGCTTTATAATTATTTTAATAAAAGTTGGTTGGAGTTTACCGGACGTACTCTTGAAGAGGAAGTAGGGTCTGGTTGGCTGAATCGAGTGCATCCGGATGATTACGGCTACTGTTTAGATAAATATTTTACTTCTTTCCAGATGCAGCAGTCGTTTTCGATGGAATATCGTTTGCAGCGACACGATGGGGAGTATCGCTGGATTTTTGATATCGGGACTCCAAGGTTTAATCCGGATGGTAGTTTCGCTGGTTTTATTGGTTCCTGTATTGATATAAGCGATCGCAAGTCTTCAGAGCAGAAAATCCGCGAGCAAGCTGCTTTACTTGATGTTGCTACCGATGCGATTTTTGTGCGGAGTTTGGATAGCGAGATTTTCTATTGGAATAAAGGTGCGGAACGGCTGTATGGTTGGAGTGCCGAAGAAGTTATCGGTAAGAGTGCTACTAAGATTTTATATAAAGATGTTTCGTTGCAACTCGAAGTCGCATTAAAGACGGTTGCGGAAACTGGAGTTTGGCAAGGACAGTTAAATAAAGTACATAAAAACGGCAAAGATATAATTGTCGAAAGTCACTGGACGATGGTATTTGACGCTGTGGGACAACCAAAGTTTATTTTGACCGTTGATACAGATATTACCGATAAAAAGCTTCTAGAAGCGCAGTTTTTACGTACACAGCGCTTGGAAAGTTTGGGTATATTAGCTAGCGGGATTGCCCACGACCTGAATAATATTTTGACCCCAATTTTGGCGATCGCGCAATTATTGCCGTTGACGCTACCTAAAATCGATGAACGCAACCAAAATATGTTACATATTTTGGAAGCAAACACAAAACGGGGTGCAGATTTAGTCAAGCAAATTTTATCATTCGCTCGTGGTGGTGAAGGAAAGCGGACGCTTATACAAGTCAAGCATTTAATTGTAGATATTGAGAAAATTGTCAAAGGTACTTTTCCCAAGTCGATTGAAATTCAACGCAACATTCTCGATACGCTATGGACGGTGAAGGGAGACGCAACCCAACTCCATCAAGTATTTATGAATTTAGCAGTAAATGCCCGCGATGCGATGCCGAATGGTGGGACTTTAACTATTACTGCTGAAAACCAGTTAATTGATACAAATTATGCTGCCATGAATATCGAGGCAGAGGCTGGAGCATATGTTGTGGTGACATTCAGCGATACAGGTTTAGGCATTTCCTCGGGAATTTTAGATAAAATATTTGACCCGTTTTTTACTACTAAAGAGTTAGGTAAAGGTACGGGATTGGGTTTATCGACAGTACACAGCATCATTAAGAATCATCACGGTTTTATCGAGGTTCGCAGTCAAGTTAATAGCGGTAGTAGTTTCCGAGTTTACTTACCTGCAAGCAAGCATACAACCAGAGTTGCCGCAGAAAGTCTTGACTTACCCGAAGGTAACGGAGAATTGATATTATTCGTCGATGACGAAACTGCAATTAGCGAGATTGCCAAAAATACCTTAGAGACACACAACTATCGCGTTTTAATAGCGAATAATGGTATAGAAGCGATCGCGCTTTACGCTCAACACAAACATCAAATTAAAGCAGTGGTGATGGACTTAATTATGCCATCGCTTGACGGCACAACCGCTATTAGCGCTTTACGTAAAATGAATCCCCAAGTATCGATAATCATTATGAGTGGTACGAGTGAAATTAACTTAGCGCATGGTATCGACGGGATGCAAGGATTTTTAGAAAAACCCTTTACAGCGAAGCATTTATTAAGTTCGCTGCACAATGCGATAGTTAGGAATTAACGTCAAAACATGCTTATTGAGATTGATAACAGCTAATATTTCCTCAATTTTTTGCCAGTCTTGATAATCAATGTAAACTGCGATTAAACGCATCGCTTCGTCAGTAATAATTTTTTCCAGGTAACATAAATGTACCCGTAGTCAATCTCGAGTGTAGTACTGTGCTTCAAGGTAAAGGTGGAATATCGAAGTTATTAAAAGACTTAACATCGTAAGATGAATTTGCTAAAGTCCTAACTAAACGTTGGTCTAAAGTGAGTAATGTAGCATTTACTTGTACAGAAAGTGCGACGTAAGATGCATCATATGCAGAAATACCGTGAGTTACAGCAATACTGACTGCATTTTCCATCAAATCAGCAGTAGAGATAACACGTAAAGGAAAAGATTTGAGGCTGGTTAAATCTGCTGGAAAATCATCAACGTTGTAAAGTCCAGCACGTACATACTTCCAAAGAACATTTGCACACTCTATATAAAATAAGTCGGGTACAAATATTTCAGTATTTGGATACTCAAGCAGAGTAAATAATTGATTTACTTTGGAAGTTAATAAGTCAGGAATAAATTGTTTTACACCTACACTTGCATCTACGATATATATTGAGGGATTCGTCATCGATTACGGTCTTCCCTAATCAATTCAGTGCTATCAGGCCATTCAACATCAGTTCTACGCTTTTCACGACGTTGACGGATTTCTTCTAAAAGCTGAGGTACGTTTTTTCGCCTTTCATCTTCCGATTGTTGTATTTTTTTTGACACTACACTTTGCAATATTGCGATCGCTTGAGCTTCAATTGAGCTATTCTCGGAAGAAGCTAATTTTTGTAAATGCTCGTACAAATCATCGGGTAATTCTAGTTCACGAAGGGTAGCCATAGTGTTTAACTCCCATAAATGATTCATAAATAATGCTAGCACAGTCATAACAGGGAGTACAAAGTAACTAATTAGTTCGCACTTCTTGGCTTGCATATTCCGACTACGGGTAATTCAGCAATAAAAAAAAGCCAACCCCTCTTATTGCATTGCAGGCGCTTGGCTTCTTAGAATGATTAGTTTATATAAAATTATCCTACCATGAGCAGTGTAATTAACTAGAAAAAATTTATTTCATACAAAAATTGCTTTGAAAATCTATATCATTAGCCGAGATGTAACGACACGAACTTTAACTTCAAGCCAAAATGTTTCACTAAGAGGGTGTTTATAAATTCGGCAAAAAACCTAATTTGTCATGCCCAACGGAGCGATAGCGCAGTGAAGCATCTCTGGACTATGCTTCAAACCCTAGATTCTTCGTTCCTCAGAATGACAGATTTTATTTATAAACACCCTCTAAGGGGTTGCGAACCGCGATCGCGTTATTGACACGTAACACCATCAGCATAATCATAAAAACGGAGAGGGTGAGATTCGAACTCACGGATACTTTCGCATCACTCGATTTCAAGTCGAGCGCATTCGACCACTCTGCCACCTCTCCAATAAAACCGTCAGCCAACAGCTTTCGGTCTGTCAGCAATAAAAACCACTGACAAAAAAATATTGTATCTTATTTTTACACGGTTTGCACTACCTGATTCGATTTTCCGTATAAAATTTCCTCCGATACAACGTTGAAGTCGTTACCAACCCAAACCGATGAGGTTTGAGTCACAACACCATCTTCCAGATGCACGAGTGAGAAATTTCGCAGTTTCTCGCTACCATTTTCGACAATGCGCGGTACAGTGGCAGCATTCAAGTAAATTATTCCCTCCGGACTTCTAAACACCCGCTTGCGAATTTCTTTTTTGGTATGTCGCAATGTATGGTGCATATGTCCAAAAGTTACCAGCGAGATATTTTTACCCGTCGTGATACTCCGAGAAATCGCTTCGGCTAAATCGGGGTCGCCAAAATCTCCACCGATGGGATGCCAATCTTTGCCGCAGGGGTCTTCGGGTCTGTCTCCTAACCCCGATGGTCCGTTGTGACCGAGAAAAATAATCGTATCATGTTCGGCATTTCTGACCGCTTCAAAAATTTTAACGGCAGATTCTTCCTGGTCTTCGATACCGTAACGCTGCTTACAAAGGTCGGCAAACTTCCATTCGGGACCACCCCAAGTAAATGGACGACCCCCCACTACAGTTAAATCAAACGCGGGAAAATCCAGCTTGCTGTACCCGACATGGGTTTCACCCAATAAATCGAGTTGCTGCTGTACCCAATCTTCCTTAGTACGGTCGTAGGGACACTTTTTCCGTCCCCATTCGGTGGCAGTATACCATGCGTCGTGGTTGCCCATAACTACCGCTTTGGGGATATCGAGGGCTGCAACTTGTCGCACCACGTCCACCGATTCGTTACCAAAATCCCCAACAAACAATACTAAGTCCACTCCCAGCGCATGAAGTGCAGTGTCGTCTTCCTCTTCCCACTGGTCGTGAACGTCTCCTACTACAGCAATTTTTAGCATTTTTAAATTTATTCTCTCGTTCGTCATGCCATAATCCTTTTCCATATGTCTCCAGCATAGGCAAAGCAAAGGGATTTTGACAAAAAAAGTGTCTAGGGTGCTGGTCGGTGAGCTGTTTCATTTTACGGAGAAATTTAGTTTAGCACACAATATTGTCGGGGCGGGGAGAGGCAGGGAGAGGAGACCCCGCCCCGCATATTTTTGGTAAAAAGTACTATAATTACTATAGGCACAATACCCACATTATGCGAAAGGCTTTGCCCTTCTCGTAGAGAATCGTTCATAACCTGAAAGTCAAATCCCCTCAAGAACACAGGAAGGGGAGAAGCTGAACAGGGAAGGGGTATTGTGTGGCAAAGTTCATATTCTTGTACCCAGCGATTTTATTTAGCTAGGGTTTAAAGCAAGATATGTCGAAACAGAAATTTAGACTTTTGGAATAATTAGGTAACGCCAAACTGTGTTTACAACTGCACTACCTCGACGCGAACAAACCCAACCGGGTGCATTACCATTGGATTTTTTTGCAGCAATTAAAGAGTTAAAAAAAGAACTTAATGCTGTGATTTTAGCGCATTACTATCAAGAACCAGATATTCAAGATGTCGCAGATTTTATCGGGGATTCGCTGCAATTAGCGAGGGCAGCAGCACAAACAAATGCCGATGTAATTGTTTTTGCTGGAGTGCATTTCATGGCAGAAACAGCGAAAATTCTCAATCCCGATAAATTGGTTTTGTTACCCGATTTAGATGCGGGGTGTTCGCTAGCTGATACCTGTCCACCAGCAGAGTTTGCCGAATTTAAAGCCGCACATCCCGGACATTTGGTAATTTCTTACATAAATTGCACCGCCGAAATTAAGGCAATGAGCGATATTATTTGTACGAGTTCCAATGCTGTGAAAATTGTGCAGCAAATACCTAAAGAACAGCCGATAATTTTTGCTCCCGACCGCAATTTAGGGCGTTATGTGATAGAGCAAACCAAGCGCGATATGGTACTGTGGCAGGGAAGTTGTATTGTGCATGAAACATTTTCGGAAAAGAAGATTGTGCAGTTAAAAATAGCACATCCCGAAGCTGAAGTCATAGCTCATCCCGAATGCGAAGAAACGGTACTGCGTCACGCTGATTATATTGGTTCAACGGCAGCTTTATTGAAGTATTGCCAGGAAAGTCAGAGCGATGACTTTATTGTGACGACGGAACCAGGAATTATTCACCAAATGCAAAAGGTAGCACCACAAAAGCATTTTATTCCCGCACCACCGGAGAATAATTGTAATTGTAATGAGTGTCCGTTTATGCGGTTGAATACGTTGGAGAAGTTGTATTTAGCGATGAAGAATCGGACACCGGAGATAAGTATGGATGAGGAGATTCGCTTGGCTGCATTGCGTCCGATGCAGAGAATGTTGGAGATGAGTGTTTAGGTAGGGTTTGGGGAGATAGAGAGACGCGATATATCGCGTCTCTACATAATATTAATTGTACGTTATTATTCATCTTCTCCTGGAGTATCGGTATTTTTAAGCATTTGTAAAAATTGATCTGGCTTTAGAATCCTAACTCCACGAAACGGATTCAACTCTAGCAAATCTTCATCCCCAGTAATTATAAAACTCGCTTCCCCGTTCAAAGCAAGTTCCAAAAATTTGTCATCCTTTGGATCTCGACAAGCTATCACTGTTTCAATTGGCTCGATTAGAATTACTCTCTCTAATAGTGCTTCTAAAAATTCCTCTCGTTCAACGCTTGTTACGTAACGGTCAAATTTTTTCCGACTGAGTACCTCACTTAGTTCTGCAAGTGTCTGTGGTGACAACAGAATATCTCCACTTTTTAAAGCGTATTGATACGCTTGTTTTGGTTTTGAACTTTTAAAAAGAAGCGCACTAATCAAGGCATTAGTGTCGAAAACAAAACGTATTTTACGGCTCATTCAGAATCGAATCCAAAATTTCTGGAGTTAAGCCTCTGTTTTGTGCATTGTCGCTAATCTTATCCATGATTTCCTCTAGAGGTCGTTTATTGCCTGTGACTTGACGCAACTTAATATTGAGTAGAACATCTAGCTTTCGCCGTTCTTCTTCAGAAGCCGATTCATAGGCTTGAGCAACCTCGGCATCAACACGAATTGTGATTGTTTTGGTTTCCATACTTTTTATTTTAAGACTAATGTCCGTTAATGTGGTTGAATACGCTCTTTGAAGTTTTATTTGGCGATGAAGAATCGGACAGCAGAGATTCGGTTGGCTGCGTTGCGTCCGATGCTCTCGATGTTGGAGATGAGTGTTTAGGTAGTGTAGAGACTATCGTTATTTCGCGTCTCTACATTATTATGAGGCTAATCCACAAGATTTGAGAATTTTATACGTGAAATTACAGTAGCACGCAGGTAAATGTATGTAAGTATTTATCTGTATTTGTCCGGTGTTGTTTATGTTGACCCGTGGCTAATATTGTCTTGAAGTCTTTTTTTAAGCAATTAAGATTTATAAAAAATTAAGTAGGTTAGACACTGAAAGTCATACATATATTAACCTACTATCTCAACATATTATAAAATTTATAGTTTTACACGAAGAAGACATATATGTATATGAAGCTTATAAAAGAGGATTGTATATGGCTGTGGGGAAGACAAGCATACCAGGTTCTCGTGAAAAATGTCTTACTAAAGAATGGGTAGACGCTCACATACTTCGTGTAGAGCAATGGGCAATTAAGAATAACTTATAACCTAGAATTCTTTAAGAAAGCGATCGCACTCGCAGTTTTTGCAATGCTTTTCCTTCTTTTCAAACTATAGACGTAACTTACCATCTCAATTTTTAGACAAACTCGACATTTCCCATCAATTCTTCTGGTGTCATCACTTCGTAAATCAAAATTAAACGCTCAATAATTTCCCCAATTGAACGAGTTCCTTTTTTACAATAAGTTATTCCAGGATGGTCAAATATATTACTTGCGATGATGAGAAAATCAGCATCTTGCGTAAAGATTACTCGCTTTTGTTCTTGAATAAACTTTAACTGCACGTCATCGGATTGACCGCGCAACCCCACTTCTTTAGTTGTAGTCACATCAATTTCATAACGACGTAAACCAAGGGCAACAGCAGGGTCTACATTTTCATCAAGGTGAAAGCGAATGCGTTCACTCACTTCTTTTTAACCTCAACTTTGCTTCGAGACGCGATGGATGACTTTGCTGTAATATCCGAATCGACTCTTCATCCTCTACCATGCGGCGGTCAATTTCGTAACGATGGTCAAAATAGTATGCCATTGCAGCATAAACTGATGCTAGCGAAAGGTCATACTTACCTGCTATTTCAATCAAAGAATACCCCATCTTCAGATGCATGACAGCAACATCTTCTACTGCGATTCGCGTACCAGTAATACAAGGTTTTCCTGCACGTACATCTGAAGAAATTTCAATATGCTCCCTACTAACTGCCTGCATAAAAGAGTCTAGTACATAAACTTATGTTCTATATTTACATAAATCAACAATTTTTGCAGCTTGTTATTTATATAATTTGCTAAAAATCGCATGACTCAAACCCGATAATGAGTAAATAAACTTTTTCACTTTTTAGCATGACACTCGCATAGCTTAAACAAGCTTGGGTATCTTCAGTTGTTAAACCCGGATAGTTTTTCAAAATTTCTGCTTCATTCCATCCGGATGCTAGCAAGTCGATAATAAATTTGACTGCTAATCGCGTTCTTTTGATATTGGGTTTACCGGGAGAGAGTTCAAATAAATTGAGTTCTGATACAATAAGGTGCAGAGACTTGACGCTAAAGGAAACAAGTCCATGACGATAGTTATCTCTCTAAGTCCAGAAGTTGAGGCATTACTCCGCGAAAAAGCTGCACAAAGCGGACAAGATATTAGTATAGTTGCTGCCCAAATGCTAGCGACTGCCCTAGAATGGGAAGCGCAAGACTTGCAAAAAGCTATCGAAGGTATTCAGCTAGGGTTAGATGATTTTCAGGCAGGACGCTTTCGTTCTTTTGGTAAGTTTGCTGAAGAACAACGTCGTAAGTACAATCTGCCACTCGAATAATGAAATATCAGATTGAAATTTCGAGTGTAGCGGAGGCTGAGGCAGATAGCGCGTTTCTTCGGTTATCTCAAGTTACATCGAGTCATTTAGCAAGCGAGTGGTATGCAGGGTTGTTAAGAACCGTCGAATCTTTATCTTCAATGCCAAAGCGGTGTCCTTTAGCACGAGAGAATGAATATTTTAGTCACGAAGTTCGGCAACTCCTCTACGGTAAAGGACGCAATTTATACCGTATTCTTTTTACTATTTTGGAAGGAGAAAATATCTTCACAGTCCGCATTCTTCACATTCGACACGCTGCACAAAAGACGTTTGGGGTGGGTGAAGACGAATTTGATGAAACTTAACACAATCGCACATTCTTGTAATAGCGACTTTGAAGCAACGCAAAGCTTTGTAGTTACCCATATTGCTTATACAACTTTGTCCGAATTTGAGCTTCTTGATAGCGACTATGACTAGTAGTAGTAGGTTGGGTGGAACAAAGTGAAACCCAACAATTATGTTGGGTTTCACAACGCTTGACCCAACCTACAAAGATGCTGCGACGAGCGTGACTTTCAAAGAGTATCGCACTACGAGACGGCAAAGCGATCGCGTCTACATTACAACTTCTCTATTCCCTACCTGGTAAGGGACGCATACGAATACGATCTTCCTCAACGACGCTGAAATTGCCAGTCCAATCACTTCGACTTGCTAATGCAGCAACAACAATTTCAGTAACTCGTGCTGCGGAATTCATTCTGAGGCGAAACAATATAATACTAATAGTTGCAGGCAAACCGACACGAAATGCTAACTCCCCAAAATCTCTATCGAAGGTCAAAAGAATTCTTTCTTCTACTTCCGCCATTTCTAAAACCGTAACATCTGGACTTCCTGGCGCTTCTGTACGTATCCACAGAATATCATGTCCTTGCTGCCGTAGTGCTTCAACTGCTTGCCCTGGAAAATTTTCGTTTGCTAAAAATCGCACGACTCAAACCGATAATGGGTAAACTTTTTCACTTTTTAGCATGGCACTGGCATAGCTTAAACAAGCTTGGATATCTTCAGTTGTTAAACCCGGATAGTTTTTCAAAATTTCTGCTTCATTCCATCCGGATGCCAGCAAGTCGATAATAAATTCAACTGCTAATCGCGTTCCTTTGATGGTGGGTTTACCGACTAGAATCTCTGGATTGAGTACAATTCGCTCTTGCCAACTCATATAATTGCAGGGTTGTTGTGGTTCTTTTTTAAGATTACTCCAATTTAAGATTTTCTGTTAGATGGAAAAGTGCGTTCACGAACGCGAGTGCGTGTCCGCAGGACTTTGTTACCCTGAAAAGGTATCGCACTCAGGGTATTTCTGAAAAATCTATACAAAACGTATTGATAATGTAAATACGTTTTGTCTAAAATATCAAGTATGGATGTGTATTTCGTACTAAACGGCATCACCTTTGTTTGGAACGAGGAAAAAGCTCGGACAAACTTCGGCAAACATGATGGTGTGACTTTTGAGCAAGCTGCGGAAGCTTTCTTCGATCCATTTTTAGTGGTTGTTGATGCTAGTCGCAACTCGGAAGGGCGAGATGGAGTTATAGGGCTGGATAGCCGCTGGAACTTGCTATATGTGGTTCATATTGAACGCGATAATGACACGATCCGGATTATTTCGGCTCGAAAAGCAACGCGCAAGGAGCGTGAATATTATGAAAATTGAAGCTTTGAAAAAACGATTAGATCGAAACCGTCCAATGTCCGCTGTAACGATTCGGATTCCTGAAGATGTAATTGAGGATTTAAAACAGATAGCTCCATTACTGGGATTTTCTGGTTATCAGCCGTTGATTCGAGCTTATATAGGTCAGGGACTTCGATCTGATTTAGAGCGATTGGAGGGTGATACGGTTTCTGCGTTGGTTGCTAGTCTCAAGCGTCGGGGAGTTAGCGATGAGGTAATTTATGAGGCATTAAATGAGGTTGTTCGCAAATAATTTGTTTTAGCGATCGCGCTACCTGACGGACAAAGCCCTCCGCGCTCTTAATCCCTGTAGCTAAATACGGTACTCAAAGCCATTATTATCAAGTATAGGAATCCGGTTTGATTTATGAAAAAATCTAAGAAGTATAGTCCCAATAAGGAACATTTTTGAGGTAACTTGATTTCTGCTAAACTCATACCACAGTAGATGCTATCGGTTATCATTAAAACACTAAATAGGGTTGGAACGACAGCATTTTTATTTAAGATATATAAATCGTTAGGTATAAAAAATCTTATTTATCAAAATAAATTTTAAAAATGTTGTTTGTCCGTTGTCATATCGGTAGTCAAGCTACTTATACCAATTCACAATTATGATACATATAAATTGTCGTAGGGGCACAGCATTGCTGTGCCCCTACTGCGGCCTAGAAGATTAAAGATTCCTGTCCGATACAGTTTATTGCTTAATAATGTTAAAAAATATGACTAATTATAATTATTTTTCAGTTGAAATAATATGGATGTCGATTTGAGCCAGCGATGTCCTCTCGAAAGCTGCTCCGCACCTACGCAGTAGTTGCGCGATCGCAGACCCACCAATCAGAGTCTGCCACTTCGAGCAGCGAGATTGACCTAAAACCACCTGAGTAATGCGATAAGACTTAGCTACATTCGCTATTTCTTCGGCGACGTTTCGACCGGACACCTGTAAAAACTCACCCTTACACTCTTGAGAAAGTCTTTCACACTTTTCTAGGTAAAGTGCTTCCGCTTCTGTAAGGGAACGCTCATCATGGACATATAACACACAGAGCGATGCGTTCATACAATCAGCCATTTTGCTTCCCCGTTGAATCAGTTCTAGGGAATTGGGCTTACCGGAAATACAAACTAGTATGCGTTGGTGTATGCAGCAAAGCTGTTCGGTGACAACGCTACCGCAGTCACCTAATTGATTTGCTTCCCGAATCCTTTCCTGCTCAATTTTATCAGCAACTTCCCGCAATGCTAATTCTCTAAATAGCAGCAGGTTGCGATGCTCGAATAAGTTTTGCTTTTCCGGCTCAATTTTATCTAATGCATAAACTTTCCCATTTAGAAACCGTTCTTCCAATACTTCTGGTGTGACATCTACAACTACAACTTCCTTTGCAACTGCTAATAAATGCTCTTCAATGCGATCGCGCACAACAACCCCTGTCATTTGAGTAATCAGATTACTATGTTTCTCCAAATGTTGAATATTAACAGTAGAGTAAACATCAATACCAGCTTCTAGAATTGCCTCTATATCCTGGTAGCGTCGGTCTCGCTCAGAACCAGGGATATTAATATGTGCTAGTTCATCAACCAGAACTAGCTGAGGTTGCCGCTCCAATATAGCATTGGTATCCATCTCCGTCAGAACCAAGTCACCCCGCTGTATTATTTTTCGTGGAATCACTTCTAAGCCTTCAGCCTTACTAGCTGTTGCTTGCCGTTCGTGGGTTTCTAGCCAGCCGATGACTACATCTATACCATCATGCTTGAGATGGTGGGCTTCATCAAGCATTTTGTAGGTTTTTCCAACACCAGGAGCCATACCAATAAAAATCTTATGTTTACCACGACGGATCGGATAAGTATAAGTATTGTTAGTTGGGCTAGTAGAGTGTTTATACATTATTTTTGACACCAACGTTCATATAACCGATCTTACTCTCCTTCAATGCTTAAAAGATAGTTAAAAAATTAAATTTATAGTATTTTCTATGCTCTGCTGAACTGTATCTTTAGTAGTGCCGTTCTGTTTTCATGTCTCCTCATGGAACTTCACTTTTACTAGTACTTTATGTAACACAGTCTCTACGAACCACATTTAGCTAAGGTTCCATTAAAGCTATACGGAAATTATAGCCTCGTTCAAAAGTAGCTAAATTTAACTTATCTAGCTTAATTGAAATAATAAAGGTTAAGACAAGAATCGGAGGTTATGCGAAATTTGGAACAAGTGTTAGAGCAGATTCTTCAAACTGCACTAATCCTCTTTCCAACCCCTGAACAAAAATAACTCTTGTCCCCTTCTCCCAAACCTGGGAGAAGGGGCTAGGGGATGAGGGCTTACTTCCCCACGCCCACTGTCGGCAATCTATAATAACCCTTCTGTAGCCCATACCCATAATAAGAATCACTCTCACCCGTAACATCATTCACAACCATTCCAAGTACGCGCTGACTCGACTGTGTAAGCAGAGTCTTCATTTCGGTTGAAATAGCAGAGTTAGCTGCACCCGGACGGACAACAAGCAGCGCACCATCGACAAGTTTACCCAAAATTAGGGCATCAGCAGCGTATATTACAGGGGGGGTATCAATAATTACAAAATCGTATTCTTGCTGTGCGGTTGCAATCAGCACGTTCATTCTTGGTGAACCAAGTGTAGCAAAGGGATTTGAGGGGGTAGTGCCAGCACTGAGAAGATAGACGTTATTTGCAATTTGACGAACTGCTGTTTGTAAATTGGCTTCACCTTCTAGTATTTCGTTGAGTCCCTGTGAATTTTCTACTTTCCAAATTTCGTGCTGACGCGAACACCGCATGTCAGCGTCGATAATTAAAACCCGGCGTCCAAGTTGAGCAATTGCTAGTGCTAAGTTGGCACTAACGAACGATTTTCCTTCGTTAGGTACAGCGCTAGTAATCGCAATGCTTTTGAGTACTTGGTCGGGAAGTGTATATTCGAGCGTTGCTTGAAGCTTTTCAAACGCTGCACTTGCAGGAGACCAAGGATTATCGCGAATGGGTAAAGTTGATATGTCGCGATTTGTATAATGATGACTTACAGACAGACGTGGGATAGTAGCAAGTAGGGGATAACCGAGTAATTCCTGTGCTTCTTCGAGCGTTCTAACTGACCCATCGAATGCTTCCAACATTAGCGCAGTACCAACAGCTAATATTATACCTAAAAATCCACCCAATGCTAAGTTGAGCGAAAGTCGGGGAGATATAGCACGGTTAGTTACTTGAGCTTCGGAGACAATGCGTGCGTTACCAACGGTTTTGTTTTCGATGACTTGGACTTCTTGGAGTCGTTTCAACAGTTGTTCGTAAGTTTGACGGGCAATTTGTAAGTTACGTTCGAGTTGACGCTGGTTTTGTTCGAGACGTGGAAGTACATTCGCACGCTGTTTATATAAAGAGAGCGCGTTTACTAGTGTTGAAATGCGATTCGATAACCCTATACGCTCGACTTCTAACTTTACCATTCCCGCAATCAAGTTTTGCTTGAGCGGGTCGAGTTGCAAGTCGCGCTCGTTTAAAACTTGTACTGTCCCTATTTGGGCAATCCGCAATTCTAGCTGCTGTCGTAGTACTTGAACTTTGTTTGCTAAATCAATAATTGTCGGGTGTTCATCGCTGTAGCGCGTTCTTTCGACTGCCAATTTATCTTGGTTTTGCCGAAACTCCTTGAGTAACCCTTGAACTGCACTCGATTCACTTAGGGTATTGAGTGCGATCGCTTGACGCGAATTTAGCCTAAGTTGATTTTGCAGTGCTTGGATTTGTGAAGTGGTATCGACTAGCTGCGCTTCAGTTTTGATAATTTGGTCGGCTAAATCGCTTTGGTTTTTGATCGATGTTTTGGCTTCTTCCTGAAGTTCGACTACGCGATTTTTTTCCTTAAATTGACGCAGACCGTATTCTGCTGAACGAACTTTAGCTTCAACTTCTGGTAACTGCTTGCTGATAAATTCGCGTGCTGCAACAACTTCGACTCGATTGGAACGAATATCGTTTTCGAGGTAGTTTTTGATTAATGTATTAACAATAGCAGCAGCTTGCCGAGCGTCAGAACTACGGTAGTTAATCTGTAGTATTTCAGTTCCTCTGACTCCTGCAACTCTTAGTTTTCGGGAAAATTCTTCAACTGTTAGGGTTTCTCTGTTGCTATTTTTTAGTTCAAGGGTATCAACAGTCTTTTGAACCAGAGGTTGAGAGCGAATGATTTCAGCTTGGGTTTCTAGAGGGTTACTTGAGTTGATTCCCGGAACATCTATATTTTGCCCTTCCGCAATTCCGGTCAGCGACGAATACAAGTTAGCTTTATTAAATAGTAATTTTCCTTCAGCTTCGTAAATAGGGGTTTGCGAAAACGTTATTGCTCCCGTCATCCCAACAACAGAACTCAGAACAACCGTTGCTGCTAGCCAACGTCGTTTGAGTATTCGCCAAGCTTGTCGAAAATTGATGGAATCGTTGTCAGCAGCAGTTACTGTCATAGCAAAATAGTAATAATAATATGTTTAAATTTTAAGTCAATATATTTCAGTATTTACACAAACGCCATCAGTATATTCGCTGGAGTAACGTTTGCAGGCATATTTGGCACTGTCAGTAGACATAAGCTTGGATATAAAAAAATACTCTTTTAAACTTATTATCCAAGTATACAGAGGCTTTGATTTCCCCCTTGGTTAGCTCTTAAAGGGGTAGGGGGGTTAGTCTGTATACACAGTAAGCTTTTAGACAGAAGTATAAAATATAAAATTACGGTTTTTTCGAGAAATGTATGCTTTGTATATGATTTTTAGAAAAAATTGGGAACTCTAGGTATTAAGACAATTAGATATCAATACGATGTCAGCAAATACCACTTATTTCCAAAAAAACTTAACATTACCCACGCAATTCGCAGTATCACATACTATGGCGGTATTTTTATTTGTAGCGGATTTAGCGGGTGTGTTTCTCAGTGTAGAATTTGTTCTCTGGATACAGTTTAATACGAACATCCAGCAGTTTAATCCGTTTGTTTCTGGAATAATGTTATCAGGGTTAATTGGACTGTATATATTTGATGTGTACCGTTCGCAGTTACAAGTTGCTGTTGTCTGGACAAAATTTAGATTGACTATCAGTCTGATTGCAGCTAGCTTTATCAGCGCTACACTCATCTATTTATCGAATATCTGGGAAGCAAACTGGCAGTTAAGTCAGGGTATTTTAATTGCTAGCTTGGGAATATTTCCATTATGGGCAATTCTCGCTAGAATTTTGGTTGTTATACATATGCGGACACCTTTTGGAAAGGTTGCTGTAGATGCTTTGCTCAACAGCAGTCGCTGGTTGATTGTCGGAGCAAGTCAAGGTGCCCATCAATTTAGACAAGATTTAGCACAGCAGTATCGATACACTAATGTCACATTGACAGAAAAATCTGGTTTGGGCAGTAACCAAACCAGTCCTAGTACATTATTAGAATCAAACGCACGTCTTTTATCTGGTGTTGTTGTTGCTACACAAGTGCCTTTAGCAAAAGAAGAACTACAAACACTTATAAATTATCGCCTCCAAGGAATGCCGATTTATCAATTACCTGAAGCTTACGAAAAAATATGGTATAAAATACCACCAAATTTGCTTAACGATAGCTGGTTTGTGTTTGGTAAAGGATTTAAGCTCAACTCAAGTCAATTTCAGCAGAAATGTAAGCGAGTAGTTGATATTGTTGCAGCAAGTATACTTTTAGTGGTTCTGTCTCCGCTGATGGTGTTGGCAGCTATTGCTATTAAATTGGACAGTCCGGGTTCATTATTCTATTCCCAAGTACGTAGCGGACTCGATAATCAACATTTCCGCGTTTATAAGTTCCGTTCGATGTATCAAGATGCAGAACTTAGGGGTGCCCAATGGGCTATGGAATACGACCCGCGTGTAACATCTGTAGGACGCTGGTTACGATTAACGCGAGTTGATGAATTACCACAGCTTTGGAATGTATTAAATGGTGAAATGAGTTTGATTGGTCCGCGTCCAGAACGACCGGAGTTTGATATCAAACTAGCTGAAGCTATCCCTTACTACAATATGCGCTATAGTGTTAAACCTGGAATTACAGGTTGGGCACAAGTTATGTACCCCTATGGTGCATCAGTAAACGACGCACGCGAAAAGCTGTCATACGACCTTTATTACATCAAACATTACTCACTGGCTTTAGATTTAGTAATTGCACTCAAAACTATTCGTATTGTGTTATTGGGGAAGGGCAGATGATCTGATTTTGGATTACCGTAGGGGTGGGTTAACAGATATGTTAAAACTGAACTTAAAATCTTTGTAAACCCGCCCTTACTTTATTTGGGAATCGCATGTATTTATACATAAACCGGGAAACCTGATGAAAAAGAAAATATTAGTTACGGGTGGAGCGGGTTATATTGGCTCGCACGTTGTTCGTCAACTTGGCGAAGCTGATTATGACGTAGTAGTTTACGATAATTGCTCAACGGGTAATGCTTCTACTGTATTATATGGAGAACTAATCACTGGCGATTTAGCTGATATAGAACGTTTATATAAAATATTCGCACGCTACAAGTTTGATGCTGTCTTACATTTTGCAGCAAGTCTAATTGCTCCAGAGTCAGTAGTGAACCCGTTGGACTACTACGCGAATAACACCCGCAATACACTAAACCTACTCCGAGTATGCGAAACATTCGGTGTTAATCAATTAATTTTTTCCAGTACTGCTGCGGTATACGGTGAACCGCAGCAAAACCCTGTTACAGAAGAAATTCCTACTCTCCCTATTAATCCTTATGGACGCTCGAAGTTAATGAGCGAGTGGTTAATTCAAGACCAAAGTCGAGCCTCTAACTTACGCTACGTCATACTGCGCTATTTTAATGTAGCAGGTGCCGACCCGATGGGTAGAATTGGGCAAATGAACCCAAATGCCACACATCTAATTCGTGCAGCTTGTGATGCAGCGCTTAGACGAAAACCGGGTGTAAGAATATTTGGGACAGATTTTCCGACACCTGATGGTACAGGTATCCGTGATTATATTCATGTTGAAGACCTTGCTTCAGCACATGTAGACGCATTGCGGTATCTTGAAGCAGGTAATTCAAGCCAGATTATGAATTGTGGATATGGGCAGGGTTATAGCGTCCGTCAGGTAATTGAACGTGTCAAAGCAATATCTGGAGTCGATTTTGCTGTGCTTGAATGCGAACGGCGTCCTGGAGACCCAGCTTGTGTTACTGCTAGTGCAGATAAAATTCGCAGATTGTTAAACTGGCAACCGCAGTATAATAATTTAGATGCAATTGTGCGTACTGCATTACTATGGCAGATTCGACGTGAGAATAATAATATTAAGCATCCATTAATTCAGAGAATTGCAAAACGACTTCGGGAGACAAGTATTAATAGATACCAGTTCAATTCTTAAAAACAAGATCGTCTAAAGATTCTTGTTTTGTAAATTTAAAAAATTTTTTTCTAGCTCATAGCAAATTCGCTTTTGACTAAAATTATCAATGCAGTAGTTCATACAACGTTTACGAATATCAGGACTAAAGCCTTGTAATAACCAGTTGTTAATCCCTTCTGCGATCGCTTCTGGTGTGCTATCTTTAAACAAAAAGTTTTTTCCTAGTTTATTTAAAATTTCAGGACTTGCTCCTACAGGTGTCGCAACCACTGGAGTACCGCAAGCAAGAGATTCAATAGTGACTAAACCAAAGCCTTCATAAGCTAAAGTTGGTAGTACAAATAAATTTACTGCTTGATAGTATGTTGGAAGTAATTCTTCTAATATAAATCCTTTCAATTCTACATTTTTTTCAAGGTTGTACTGTTTAATAATTTGGCGGAGTTCGGCTTCCAGATATCCAGTTCCCCCTACAATTAATAAAACATCTGGATATGTTTGTATAACTATTCGCATTGCAGAAAGAAGATTTTCTATTCCCATTCTTGCTACTAATCGTCTTACTGTTAGAATAATTGTGCGTTCTTCAGGAAGTGCTAATTTTTTTCGAGCATCGATATTATTTTCTACGAAATAAAACTTGACTGTATCAACACATAAAGGAAGTGATATAACTTTTCTATTATCCAAATTTTGATAAAGTTTATTCATATCTTTTTTCATAAAATTACTACGCACAATTAACATGTCGGCTGTGATTAAAACTTTGTTTTCTAAAAACTTTACCCAAAAGTTAATTTTATTAGCTATAAGTTTTAGTTGACCGTACTTACCTCTTATGCTATCAAGACTTATTTCATTATATGCGGAGGCATGATAAACATATGCACAAGGTAAATCAGGTAATACTAAATTTAGACCTGCTAACTGAAATGGATTATGCACATAAGCAATATCAAATTTATGTTTACGATGCAATTTTAAAATGATATGGGGTAAAGAAAGGAAGCTAAAAAGAGGATATAAACGATAAAAAATAGATTTTTTTTGTATACTAAAATATCGGTATAATTCATAACCATCTCGATGTTCACTTTTGGGCTTATTTGATTGTAATCGAGATACTACCGTGACTTGATGTCCAAGCCTAACAAGTCCTTCGATTTCTGGTAATATGCTCTTGCTTATACCTCCAGTATGGTCTGGATAAAAAGCATCTGCAATACAAATAATTTTCATCTGTTAATACCTATTCAGTATTTATGTAACAACACGTAAAACTCTAAATATACATAGAAATAAAATAATTACTATATATTCTTTTGCTAACAATAAAAGTACAGTACTTACATCTGCACTCAATGCCGAAGAAATATTATAAAGAGGAAAAGCAAGGATTAATTCATATAACTCTATTTGACGATTTTTTTTATTTATAAACAAATTAATTTTAATAGCTATGAGTGTTAATACAAATAACAGTATTGATATTTCAATAAAGCTAATACCACCAATAACATAATGAAAAAATATACTTGTATTTGGTCCACCGAATTCTGATTTGGGAAGCTGTGGAACAGCATGTGCTAATATATTTCCTTGTGCTTCTGGAATGATACCTACTATTTTCCCTATAGTATAAGTAAAAAATTTTGCAGAATCAATGTAAAAGTTATTGTTATATCCAAGTTGTTCTACTGATAAATGATGATACATAGCCCAAAATAAAGCTTCAGAAGACTGAAGTACTCTACTAATAAATAAGACAAACCCTTCTAAAGATAGACCAAAAACATAGTTAAGCGTTATAAATATCACAAATATGATTAAAAAAGATTTCAATAATTGATTTATCAATTTGCTTAAAGTTTTACTTCCTTTATATACGTAGTTGACTTCACTTTGAGTATTTTGAGAAATAAAATATAAAGATATTATATTAATTACAGTTAAGAAAAAACCTTTAATTTTAAATACAAAAATTGAGAAGAAAGAGTAAATTATTAGTTTTAATATTATATGTATATTTTTTGACTGTAATAATTGTGATTTTTTTGTGTTAACAATTTCATAAACACATGTTGCTAAAAATATTGACTGAATACCACCATATATAAAACTAACGATTTGTTCTTGTTCTGTCCAACCTATTTTAAAATCATCTGTAGCTATATTACCAGGTAAATAATATTTTATATATACATAGATATTTAAGCATAAATATAATATAAAAAATAATGAGTTCAAAATTTTACAGTCTTGCTGAGTAAGTTTAATTTGAGGAATCTTTATATTAATAAACTTTAGCTTTTTTGCAATTAAAGTAAAAAATATTAATTCTATCAATAAAACTATACTCTCTGGTTTATAATCATTATCTTTAAAGAGAAACATTGTTAGTATATTGATTAAAACATAAAAAAAATATGCATGTAAAGGTTGAAGGTATAGTACTTGACAATATTTTACGGCTATAAAATAAAAAAATATAAAGCTCAAAGATAGTAATACCATCAATAAAGGAAAATCTATACTACTAGTGTAGTAATATAAAAAAACTGTATCTTTAATTTCCATGTTATTTCCAATAAGATTTTTGATAAAGTAACTTTAATTTAATTCTTGAAATCAATTGATTTTCAAATAAATTCAAATATCTTTTCAAAATTAAAACAATACCATTGTTTGCTTGTATGTCATTATTTTTAAGTGCTGACAATGTGCTACTGCTATCTGATAACCTAAACTTATATTTAGCAGATGGTAATCTGATAACTTTAGAAACTTTAGCTATGGTTGTAATGTGATGATGGTCAGCGGCTAATCCTTTATTAGTTTCATATGGGTAGTCTTTTTCCAAACATGTTGAATATATTGCATTAGGGTGAAGGATGAGATTTACATATTTTTGAATAAAGGGTATGTAGTAGGGAGGATTTCTTTTAAATAAGATTTGTGATTTTGAATCGATAAATTCTACAGTCCCATAACAAATAATAGATTTATTAACTGAAATTGTTTTGATTTTATTTAACATAACTTCTAAAAAATAATTATCAATTTCATCATCGGAATGTAGATACATGACATAAGGAGATTTAGTTAAAGAAACTCCATAGTTCAGAGCATCATATATTCCTTTTGGTTCTCGATTAATTATTTGTGAATATGGTGATTCTTTTTTAACTATTGCTATAGTATTATCATGAGATTTACCATCAATTATTATATGAGATATTAGAAGATTAGATGAAATACTTTTACAAGCATTCTGTAGGCTTTTTAAACAATTTGATATATCTTTAGATGAATTATAGGTAGGAGTTATTATTGTTAAAAATGCATTTTCTTGAGAATAAAATTTATATGCCACAATACCTCTTTGATATCATAAATATTTATTAAGCTGACATAGTATTTTGAATAATTTCCAAAAAGCGATATCCAAATTTTTGAATATCAGCTAAATTATTGTTTTTGGCTATTGCTTCCTGATTCAAATCAGGTCCAATTGTAAGATTTTCCCAGTATTCCTCTAAGGCAGTAGCTAAATTTTCAGGGGAGTTCGGCTTAAAGAAAATACTTTTTGGAGGATTTTGCTCTTTATGAACGGGAATATCAGAAATAATCATCGGTTTACCTAAGCATCTAGCATCTTCCACAACAGTACTCCACCCTTCAAAAAGTGAAGGCTGAATTACTGCTATTGAACGTCGCATTAACTGAATCTGCTTTTGACGAGGAATTAATCCTAATAAATATATTTGCTCTTTTAAATTAAGCTCGTTGATACTTGTCAAAATTATATTTGAGTAGTTTGGTTGAAGAGGGTCATTGATACTACCAGTACAAATAATAACAGGATAAATGTATTTTTTCTGTAATAATTTTAAAGCTTTAAATAATATTAAATGATTTTTATGTTGCCAAAACTGATTACTGACTATAAAAAATTTCTCAGGAAGATTATATTCTTTTTGAATTATTTGTGGTTCTCCGTCATACCATAGAGATATCGGAAATGTTCTAAATGTTAGTACATCTGATTTATTAGCATATTCTGGAAAATATTTGTGAAAATCTGATTCGGCTGTTTTACTACTGAGAATAACTTTAGAAGAGTATTTTGCAGCACGTGCAAAAGACTTTTCCATCTTTTTGATTGCTTGTTGTGAAAATAATTGTGGTAAATACTTGTATTGAAAATCAGGAATCCAAGAAGCTGACGAATATAAATTTTTGATAGGTAAGTAATTTATATCAGGGTATACAAAATCAATTTTTTTCTTTAAATACAAAGCACTTTTAAAGATGTGCCAACTAGCGGCTTTATCTAAGTTTAAAAGTTTCAGTTCTTCTTCTTTGTAGTAAATTTCTTGTAGGTATGGTTGAATCGAATCATATAAACTTGCATCAAGTGATTTATTACAAATCAAACAAATTTCAAGGTTAGATTTTACCTCTGAAGGCAAACTTGCTAATGCAAGTGCTATATTTTTTATGTATTCAGTTCCACCCATCCAGGTGAGTCCACCTTGCATTATTAGGCCAATTTTAATAGTTTTTTTCATACACCGACAAGCTCCGCTCGACACCAATTGGCAAATGTTTTGATAGCCTTCTCTAAAGGTACTGAGGGAGTAAACCCTAAAGTACCTAATTTTGATATGTCAGCCTTCCAGTTCATTGGCGTACCTACAGGAATAACTCCATTAAAGTCAGGAGAAACTTTGTACTCCAAAGCATCCAAAACCATGTTTGCTAATTCAGAAATCATTACCTCTCTACCAGAAGCTAAGTTATAGGCTTCTCCTCGCATTGGGGCAGATTCTGCAATTATCATTAAGGCTTTAGCAATATCAAGAGCATGGATAAAATCGCGGCTTTCGTTCCCAGTCCCCTGTAACTTAACTGCATTTTGAGTAACTGCTTTTTGACAAATATCCCAGAGTACCTGACGCCGTAGACCAGGACCATAAGCAGAAAAAATTCGCACGCTAGCAGTTTGTAAATCATAAACTTTAGTGAACTCCAGACATAGCTGTTCGCATTGCCACTTATGGAAGCCATAGGGAGATAAAGGAAATAAAGATTGAGTTTCACTTACTGGTAGTAACTCTGGGTTGCCATAAACAGCAGCACTGGAAAGGAAAATAAATCGGCATTTAGGTGCATTAAGGCGTAATGCATTAAGAATTTCAAAAGTCAATGCTGTATTTGTGTAAAAATCAGCTGTTGGGTTTGTAATCGATAGACCAACAGAAGCACGACCAGCACAATGCACGCAAACTTCTGGAAGGTTTTCTAGTATTAGATTGTTTAAACTTGCATCTGGTAATTGCAAGCGCTGGTACACTGATAAGTTCGTAACAGGTGCATTTTCAGGTGGAGAGTTATCGACACCAATAACAAACCAGCCTCGATCTGAAAAATAGCGAGCCACATAACGACCAATAAAACCAGCGACTCCTGTTATCAAGATTGATTTCTGTTTAGTCATTATTATTTCACCGCTAAAAATGTATATAGACGACCAGGAGTATTTGACAACTGTGAAGCGCACCAACCGACTAACTGCTGTATGTTTTGATTAGAAGCTGCTTTACTCGCTAATTTCCAACTTATAATCGGAGCTAGGATTGATGCTATCTTTACTTGGAACTCTTTTTGTGTAATAGGCGCATAATTAATGACACTTTCAAATGAACCTAGTACTTTCTTTAAGTTTAGTCCAGCTTGAGTAATCGCATGTTTATATTCTTGCAATAAATAAGCATTTTCTCCGCCATATAGAGAATGTAAAGGATGAGACTCTAAAAATTTAGGTAGGTCTTCTTTTTTAGAGATGACATGTTCGCGAGTTGCAAGAAATACCCCCCCCGGTTTTAAAACTCTTGCAACTTCTTGAGATAGAGTTTTCAAATCATATGCGTGATGAAGTACAGCTCGTGCGTAGACAATATTAAAAGTATTATCTTCAAACGGCAATTTTTCGCCATATTGTTGTAGGACTTTAATTGGTACTTTTGCACTATTAACTAACGATTCAATTGCTTTAGCACCGACTAATGAACTAGGGTCAGGCTCTAAAGCTGTTACTGAGTATCCTAATTTGGCAAAAGCGTAACTAGAAATTCCTCTTCCAGCTCCCAAATCTAAAACTTTACCCGGAACATAGTTTTTCAGTAAATTTTCTACAGCCATCCATTCTTCACTATTACTAAAACGTTCAGCGGCTAATTCTATAGGGTCGTCATAATAGCAGTTATATACAAGGTCTTGTTTTTCTATTTGGAGTCTCAGCCATTGTACAGCTTCTTCCCAAGTTAATTGTTTAACGTTCATTTTCTGGAATCTCCCGAATTATACGACCTGGATTACCAGCAACAATTGTCCACGCTGGTACGTCTTTTGTAATAACTGAACCAGCCCCAATTACTGCTCCCTCACCGATTGTTACACCTTTTAGAATAATAGATTGAAAACCAATCCAAACTTTATTACATATTTTTATCGGTGCAATTTTCACATGTGTCCAATCTTTTTTACCTAGTCGCCAATTTTTTACATCTTCTGCTCGCTTTGAGAAAGATATAGAATGAGAGTTATGGTCAGCTATTGTTACTCCCCAAGAAATCATTACATCATCTCCTATCTCAATATTTTGAGATGCAATCAACATTCCATTCATGAATACTCGCTTTCCAATATAAATAGATGCATTTTCTTTATCAAAAGTTAAGCTTCCTAATACTTGAGAGCATTCATCAACCTTGACTACACAGCCTTTTTTATAACGTAAATTCGATGCTGCTATCTGTGAAGTCTCTGCTATTCTAATATTGGAATTAAATTGAATTTTAAATAACTTATCTAAATGTTTTTTAAGAATTTTCATTAGAAATTGTTAATTGTTATCGTCAACTATAGTCTAATCTATACTTTGTAATAATTTGATATTTTTAAAAGCATCTATTCCTACCAAAAAAATTGTGATAGTAAAGCTAATGAAAGTTCCTAATGCCACTCCTGTTACACCTATTAGTTTGCCTAATATAACAGAAACAATTAAATTAGTAATTGCAGCAATCATTCCAAAAATAACTTGAGAATTAACTTGACCTAAACCATTCATAAAAAAAGCTAAACATTGCCCAATAGAATTTAATATCGATATCCCTAGCATAGTCAACATTAAATCTCCTCTAGGTACTGCTTCTTTTCCTAACCATGAGTTTATTATCCACGGTGATAAATAAAAAAGTATAGTTCCACTTGAAATTGACCAAAATAAACATATTTTTATTGAGCGTTTGAATGTATTTAAAATCCATTCAACATCTCTTATAGCAAAAGCTTCACTATACGCTGGCCATAGTGGTACAAGAAAAGCATTTTGAATCACTCCAATTACAGAAAATAGCTTGAATATAATTCCATAGCTAGCTACAGCACGAGAGCCAAAAAGTTGAGTAACTATAATTAAGTCAGTTTGATATAACACAATAGCAGAAATTTGCAGAATCCAAAATTTAATCCCTATTGACATCAAACTCCAAGAAGTTGACCAATTAAAACTCTGAAAGCTTGGTTTTAAACTTGGTCTTCGCCAAATGAATAAATAAAATGTAGAAAGCAAATCTGCAATAAGATAACTTCCAAAATATGCTCCCACTAGTGCGGGTAATCCTACTTTAAATTTAGTACCAAAATATAATGCTATTAAGGAGAGACACCCACTAATTCCAACCCATAATTGATAAAAATAACCTTCTTGATATGCGTCATAAATTTTACTAGTAATTGATAATGGTAAGCGTACAGCAAAAAAGAAAAAACCAACTAATATCCCAATACCTGCTTCTACTTTTGCTAAATTAGAAGTGACATTAAAGAACTTACTCCAGCTAATCAAAGGGTAAGTTATTATAAACAAAGTCCCTAAGGTAATAGCAATGCCTATCATCATCCAAAAAGCACTTGATACAGCCTGTTTAGCTTGCTTTAAATCTTTTTGACCTTCTGCTGTTGCAATTACATTTGTTAAGCTATTCGCTAAACCAAAATCAGCTAAATTCATCCAAGTTAGTAGAGTGCTTAGAGTTAACCATAGTCCAAATCTTTCACTTCCTAAATAAGTAGCTGTTAGAGAAATCGATATAAAACTAGCTGCTATAGTACTACCCCTTGTAACTAGAGTCGTTACTCCAGTTAGAGCAACTCTACGAATCCTTTTTTTTCCTCGTCTAATAAATGAGTCTTGCTCTTCGAGAGAGTTTTTACTTGAAGACATTACTTAAAATTGTATGGAGTTAGTTTTGCCAACATTTAGCATGATGATTTTTCTATAAATAGCTCCAGAGATTGCTTCAAAACATAAAATTTTTACTTACATTTTCTGATTTACCATTTCGTTTTTGATTATTTCATCAATTACTTTAGTTTACTTAAGTACTTATAACATATAGAGTAAATACTGATTTTTCCCACTTGTCTAACTACGATAGCAGTAAAAACACTTAAGCAACTTCTGAGTATAATAGTAACAGTGATTACAAATTTTGGATCTAAGTAAAAGCTGGTAAAGCGAAGGCTTACCAGCTTGTGTTCAAATTAGAGATGTTTTTCTGTAGACTAGTTAAAGACTGTCCTCAATGTTACTTGTTAGACTAAGAGAATTTCATTGCCAACTTGGTTAGTACCATCGGTTAACCAAATCTTGGTATTGCTATTAGTCGAGTTATACCAAACTATATCTAACTTACCGTTACCATCAAAGTCGCCAACCGAATGGACATTAAAGCCACTTGACTGATTTGGTAGAGCTACACCGTTGCTCAAGTTAGCATTACTTATTTGCCACAAGCTAGTAGAACCTGTTGTTGAGTCATACCAGAGAATATCGGAATCTCCATCCCCATCAAAATCAGCCACATTCGAGATTTTGATATTTGTATTTGCGACTCTGGGTAGCTCGATACCGCGAGCAAGGCTAGTACCATTCATTTGCCAAATACAGCTAAACCCTGTGAGCGAGTTGTACCAAAGAATATCTAAATCGCTATCTCCATCAAAGTCAGCAACTTTTTGGATTTTAATGTTGGTGTCACTAACAGTGGGCAAATCGATACCGCGAAGCAGATTGACACCATTCATTTCCCAAATAGAAGTAAAGCCGGTTCGGGAATTATACCAAAGAATATCTAAATCCTTATCGTTATCAAAGTTACCAACATGGGCAATTTGATAATCAGTTTCAACATTCCCAAAGGCGATACCACGGCTAAAATTGACACCATTCATTTCCCACATCGAAGTAAAGCCTGACTTGACATCAGACCAGAGAATATCTAAATCAGAGTCGCCATCGAAATCCGCCACATATTTAATTTGTTGGTTAACATTCCCGATTGTCGGTAACTCAACAGTACGAACAAGGCTGCCGTTATCAATTTGCCAAATTCGATTCCAACCTCTAGTGTGGTTGCGCCAGAGGATATCAGCATCGCCATCACCGTCGAAATCTCCAACATGTTCAATTTTCTGAACATCATTGTTAGTAAAGGCAGGAAGCTGGATAACTTGTGGTGGGGTATTTTCGTTCATCACCCAGATGCTATTTTCCCCTGTGCTGGAGTTATGCCACAGTATATCTGTGCGAGTGTCGCTGTTGAATTTAGCAATTGACGCAATTTCCCAAGAGGAATCCATTGTTGGCAAATTCACTATCTGGCTGGTGTTATTTCCATCCAAACGCCAGATGCGAACAGCAGAGCTTTGACTATTGCGTTGCAGGATATCTTGTTTGCCATCGCCATTAAAGTCCCCAGTACCAGCTATTTCCCAACCGACAATATTACTGGTATCATTATCCTCGATTTTGATGCTAGCATCGCTGCCGACTGCACTAATATTGTAGTCGTCTCCTGCGGCTAAAAACAGTTGCACCAATTCAGTATTCTCTTGCAGGCTGTCATCTATTGGTGTGAGACTGATATCAACAAAGCTTTGCCCATCAGGAATAACTACATTTAATATTGTACTTGTAATTCTGTTAGTTCCAATCTCAAGACTATAGTCTGTTCCGGGAACTGCTGTTCCATTACGAGTCAGGTAAACGGTGAGGTCGCCATTTGTGTTGTTACGAGATATACGGAATGTACCTGTGTTGCCTGGAATTTCGGTTGCTCCGTCATCAGTTGCGGTTATACTTACTGTATCAAAATTAGACTCAAAAGCGCCTATATCGACTGTTCCTGATTGAATCCGGGCACTTCCACGCTGCTCAACTGGGAGTGCTTCAGTCAGATTTCCGTCGCCATCAAGGTCTTGCAAATCTTGAGGTAAGTTAGCATTGCTTCCTACGTTAATTGCAAGACTACCAACTTGTAATGCATGGGTTTGGGTCGAACCGCCATTATTTGCTAGGATACCTAACTTTGGATTAATTGGGGCAGTACTAGTTCCAATTAACGTACTTGTAGTGAAGCTATCACTACCATCAACGTTACCAATTAGATTGTTGCCGTTATCAATAAAGATACCAGTTATATCAGGTCTTGTTGCGTTTGTTCCTGTGTTATTTGGGGTATCGAAGTTACCTGCAACAATAGTGTTTGTGATGTTAGATCTTCCTCCTATATCTCTATTTTCAATTCCACCACCAGAGCCAACACCATCATTATCAGAGTCTGCTGTGTTATTTGTAATTGTCGAATTTAAAATATCTAGAAACTCTACGCTGTTAATACCACCTCCGCTATGAGTTGTAGAATTGCCACTAATAGTAGAGTTAATAAGTTTTAAAACCCCATTGCTGTAAATACCTCCTCCAGGTGCATCACCCTCAGCATTTGAAATCGCAGAATTACCACTAATAGTAGTATTAATAACATTTAATGGAAACCCTTCATTGTAAATACCTCCCCCAGCTACAGAGAAAGAATCTGAAATAGCCCTATTATCACTAATGGTCGAATTAATGATTATCATTTGATTATAGTTGTAAATAGCGCCACCGTTAAGAGCAGTATTTGCTGTTAGCGTGGAATTACTGATTGTTACATCGCTATTATAAAGGGCTTCAATCGCACCTCCTCGAGTGCTGTTACCGTTCCGAATAGTTAAGCCATCTAATGTTACTGTTCCACCTTGAATAGTAAATACACTGAAATTTGGAGTATCCTGAACTATGTTGCGTTGAACAGTAAGATTGTTTGCTCCTGTACCGAGAAGAGTAAAGTCATTTTGATCGGTTATAAGCCCAGAATCCAGATTAATGGTGGCAGGACTAGCGAACGCAGAACCAGAAAAGCGAATGGTTTCAGTACCTGGGTCTAGACCTGCATCCACAATAGCTTGTCGTAAAGAGCCGGCACCACTATCATTGGTATTTGTGACAAAAAACTCTGTAAAGACATCTAGTATACTATTGTAATTTTGAAGAGTATTGGAATTTAATGCTAGCGGAGCTTCAATTTCGCCAGTTTGATACTCTAAACTCCAATCGCCACCTTTTGCTGCATTCCCTGTTAAGTCATCCGATGCAGTAATATCGGCGGCTGTTACTTGCCCAATTAGATCTACGAATGCTTTACCCAAAGCATCAGAAGCAACATTACAGCCGTATAGCAAAATATCGGCATTTTCCGTAAGTGCATTTTCCCACACCTGGAATTGCTGTGCATAATCACGGATATTGTATGCATTTAACGAACTCGAACTAAAATCTAAACTACCAGCTTGCCCGTGAGAAATAATATGCAAGCTCTCAATACCTTGCCGTTGCAATAATGTCTCAGTAATCTGAGTAACTGCATTTAAACCAGATTGAAGAATATGAACTTCAGTTCCAGGCATCACACCTGCTACCAATTGCTCATAGTTTTCTACGCTCGTATCAACAAAAGCAATTGAACTACCTTTCATACCAGGTAGCTCAAGTGGTGAGTTTGATATGGAAGCAGATTGTAATGCTGTTGTTAAATTCGATGCATCTGATGCATTTGAAGAAACTGACATCGGAGAGTCGTTTGAAATTTTTTTCATTAGATTCAGGCTATATTTGATTAGTACAAGCTAGTACAACACACTAGGTTAGTTAAGCGTGCTGTGACAGTGGATTTGATAAATTTTTTTGTTCCCAATAGCTGTTGTAACTTTTCAGATGTAACAATAAACAGGTTATTTATACGTAATTAGATTAGGTAGTTTTTAAAAAAACTATAATAATTACGTGATATCACTTAAATAAATAGACTTCTACTACCAACCAAGTATGCCAATAATTCTGCATCTATAAAGTTGATAGCCATAACCACAAAAATGTGCAAGGGGCATAGTGACTAAAGATACACTACAAAAAAGCCAACAAGCTAGTAATGAAGGAACTTGGCTTTCCTCTCCACGCCAAATTTCAGAGTCAAAGCTGTGAATGTGCTTTATCGTAACTTGCAAGCTTTCAAAAAACGACGCCAATAGAGCGGCAACAAACAGCATTGTAACAGGTAGGCGTATTTCTGCAACAACAAAGCTAATCAAGGTAAGTAGTATAGCTATCGATATTGCGATGAAAGGTAATCGTCCTCGTATTTGAATTCGACTATTATGTTTTGTAGTCGTAAGATACCGACCGCGACCGTATTGAAAGTACTGCTTCCATAATGACTTCCAGCTACTACGAGGGTAGTACCAGACTTTAATATCAGAACTGACATAGATTGCTTGCGAGCTTTTATCGAGTAATCGTTGATTTAGTTGGGCATCTTCATTGGTAATTTGTTTTGTATCAAATAAAATAACGGGTTTGTCATCCAAGACAACGCGATCGCCACTTACATCTTGAGAATCTTTTGCTTGAGCAATTTTAAGTAGGTCTTCTCGCCAAAAACACCCTAAATAAACAGTATCAGCATAGCCGTTATATTCAGGGTTGCGATATTTAGCCCCACCATTACCTAATAAACTCCTTGCGGCAAGTGCAACACCTGCCTGAAACGGACTTTTTGCAACAAACCTTTGGGCACCACCTACATTTAACGCTTTCGATTTTAGAAGTGCTTCAACACATTGTTCTACGTAGTCATACGCATAATCTGAATGTGCATCTGCGCGTAAAAAAATATCACCTTGCGCTTCTTGCAAAAGGAGGTTTAAGCCCGCAGATTGAATTTTCAACGGGTTATGAATAAGTCTGACTCTTGAATCAAGAGAAGCCATCTTGTTTATAGTCTCCTGCGTACCATCAGTACTTCCACCGTCAGCAATTAAAATTTCGATAATATTTACATATGTTGTATTAATAAACCCTCGAACGACATGCTCAATCGCTTTAACTTCATTCAACGCTGGAATAACTACCGTCACACTAGGTAAATCAACGGTATTATATTTATCTTGTAGTTGCGAGTTCAATACATGACTATTAGGTGTCTTGTTTTGCGATAAAATAACCATAAGTAATTATTTATATAAGTTTGCTAATAATAAATGATTTTTGGAAGCTGACTTCGTTTAAGAATTGAAAAGAATAATATTCAATAGCATTTTTACACAGGTCAACTTTAGCTTTTAATAACGATGATTGCGTTTTAACACAATCTATGGCAAGTATGCAAATATACTCTGAATAAAAATTAAACTTAATGCAGATGAATAATGCTATCTGAAAGGGCGACAAAGACACCCGAATAACAACTGATTCTCAAAGTATATATATCGTTTTTATGCTAAATTTGACTAAAAAATAACCGTGAAACTACTTATAATTACTTAAATATTTGTGTCTACTGAGTATTTCATTTATTTCAGGACTTACGCACTGAAAACCTGAAACCTCGATCTGAACTAGCCCCCCGCTGCTCTTTGGGGGAATCTATATATAAAACCCCCAAGAGGAGCGGGGGTTGGGGGATCTATAAAGCGTAAGTCCTATATTTGATAAATAAGAAGTCTCGTAGGGTAAGTGTCCCGCCTGCCCTTAAGCTTATATGCCGTCATTTTTCCATATAGGACGGGCAATAATGCCCATCCTACATATTAAAGAATTAGAATTTTACACAGGAAGTAAAACATCGTCGAGAAGATTGCCACCATCAGTCAACCAAACTTTAGTCACACTAGTAGTTGAATTGTACCAAACAACATCTAACTTACCATCACCATTAAAATCACCAACTACATGAACTTTGAAACTAGTGTCAATAGCTGGTAAAGCAATTCCCTGACCGATGTTGACACCATTCATACTCCATATTGCGGCAAATCCAGTTGTTTGGTTATGCCAGAAAATATCTAAATCTTTGTCACTATCAAAATCAGCAATTTGGCTAATTTTAGTGTTGGTATCGTTAACGAAACCTAAACTTATACCCTGTTTAAAATTCACACCGTTCATTTCCCAAATAGCTGTAAACCCAGTAACATCGTTATACCAGAGGAAGTCTAAATCATTGTCACCATCAAAATCAGCAATCTGTTTAATTTTAGTATTGCCAAAACCTGAGTCAGCTAAACCGATACCCTGTTTAAGATTAACGCCATTCATTTCCCAAATCGCCATAAATCCATTAGTATCGTTATACCAAAGAATATCTAAGTCTTTGTCACCGTCAAAATCAACGATTTGTTTAATTTTAGTATTGGCATCTCCAACATAACCTAGCAACACACCCTGTTTGAGGTTTACACCATCCATTTCCCAGATAGCGGTAAATCCGTTAGTTCCGTTATACCAAAGGATATCCATGTCGTTGTCACCGTCAAAATCAGCGACAAGTTGAATTTTGGTATTTGTATCAGAGACTGTTGGTAATTCAAAACCAGATTTTAAACTAGTACCTTGCATTTTCCAAACCGCAACAAAACCATTAACTGAGTTGTACCAAAGAATATCTAAATCTCCATCACCATCTAAATCAGAGATTTGTTTCATTTGAGTATTGTTATCAGAAACGTAAGGTAATACTACTTTGCGAATAAAATTAGGGTTAGTCGCATTGGATTCCCATATTGCAATCATTCCATTTATTTTGTCTCGTACCAAGATATCGGTATCGCCATCACCCTCGAAGTCGCCAACGTGTTGAACTGTGACGTTACTGGGATTGATAGTTGGTAAATTCACAACTTCGACACCATTTGCATCCATTCGCCAAATCCGATTTTCGCCTGTTATTGTTTGCCAGAAGATATCTTGGGTCTTGTTGCCGTCGAAGTTAGCAATACTTGTTATTTTCCAACTTGAGTCCATTTTGGGTAGTTCAATGGTTTCGCCAATATTATTTGTGTTAAGGCACCATAATCTATAATTACTTGTCTCAAGGTCACGTTGGAGAATATCTTGCTTTCCATCACCTGTAAAATCTTCAACTGCAACAATTTGCCATTCAGGAGTTGGATTAATAGTAATACTAACCGCTGCATCAGATACTGCATATGTACTACCGTCAAATCCGTTCCAAGTAAAAGAGACAGCACCATTAAAATTAGCATCAGGAGTAAAGGTTAGGTTGGCAATTTCAGCAACTGCAATTTCTTGGTTAAGAGTGACATTGGTTCCACCAAGTTTTAAGACACCCTTGGTCGGGAGTGAGGTAATTTTAATTTTACTGAGATTTTCACCATCAATATCTGTAAATTGGCTGTTAAAGTCGGAGGTGCTAAAGCTAATGACGGTATCTTCATTACCCGATTTGCTGATGTCATTAACTGTAGGTGGGTTATCGCTAGCAGCAATTGTTATCGTAGCAGTTTTATTTGCTGTATTGATGGCATAACTACCTGTGGATAGCTGTAACTGTGCGGTTTCCGCTACTTCAGTTTGGCTATCGTCTATCGGTGTTAACAAGACATCAACAAATTCCTGACCATCGGCAATTACAACGCTGTTACCAGTAATTACAGTACCATCAACGCTTAAGTTATAATCTGTACCGCTTGTTGCTTGACCCCCACGAGTGAAATTGACGGTCAAGTTTCCACTTGTTTGACCGCGACTGATTCGGAAGGCACTTATATTACCTGGAGTTTCACTGGCATCCACATCAATGGGATTTATTATAACTACAGGTGCATCAATAATAGTAACTGTTGCACTGCTGTTTGTCGGACTTATACCATAATTGTTCTGTGCCACACTAAGTGTAACAACTTCATTACCTTCCTGCGAGCTATCAATGTTGGGCAAAACCACAACATCAATAAAGCTTTGTCCATTGAGGAAAGTCACACTATCGCCATAACTAAATCTACCATCGACATTTAGAGCATAATCACTACTGAAGCTGGCATTACCAGTACGCATAAGATCGACTTTTAAGTAACCAGTAGTATCGTTGCGGGAAATGCGGAATGTTCCGGTGTTTCCAGCTAATTCTGTAGCATCCGCGTCAATAGCAGTAATGTTAACTATCGGCAAATCTGTTATATTGACTGTTGCATTTGTGCTGCCAAGAACATAATTACTGCTACTAGACACAGATGTTAAGTTAAGCGTAACTGCTTCCGTACTCTCTACCTGACTATCGCGTGTGGGTGCCACTACTATATCAACAAAACTTTGCCCATTGAGCATAGTTATGCTATTGGCATTGGTATTTTTACCATCGATATTGAGAGTATAATCGATACCGAACGCAGCATTGCCGCTGCGGGAAAAATTAACTGTTAAATTGCCAGTACTATCAGTACGGGAAACGCGAAACGTTCCAGTGTTGAGAGTTGATTCTACTGCGTCAGCGTCGAGTGTAGCGATATTAACTACAGGTATATCTGTAATATTGACTGTTGCATGGGTATTGCCAATCGAATATAGACTGTCGGGTATTAAGTTGAACGTGACAGTTTCTGTTCCCTCTGTCTGGCTATCCAATGTGGGTATCACCACAACATCAACAAAGCTTTGCCCATTGGTAATGATTATACTATCGCTATTTGTAGGTTTACCATTAACTAAAAGCGTATAATCACTATTAAGTGTGGCATTTCCACTGCGTGCAAGATTAACTTTCAAGTCACCAACAGTATCGTTACGAGAAACGCGGAATGTACCCGTGTTTCGCATTGAGTCTACAGCCGAAGCATCGATTGCCATAATACTTACCACAGGCATATCTGTAATATTAACAGTCGCACTTGGAATCCCAATAGTATGACTATTAATAGATGAACCAGATAGGCTTGTTATATGGAGTGTAACAGTTTCGGTATTTTCTGCTTGACTATCGGATATTGGTGTGACAATAACATCAACAAAGCTTTGTCCATTAAGCATTGTTAAGCCACTACCACTAAAAGGTTTGCCATCAACAGTGAGAGTATAGTCATTATAGTTAGCGGCACCCCCGAACGATAAGTTAGCTGTTACTTCACCTGTGTTATTAGTGCGGGAAATACGGAACGTAGCTGTGCTGCGAGTTGTTTCTACAGCATCTTCATCTAATGCTGCAATTCTAACTACGGATGAATCAGCAATATTTACTGTTGCATTTGCATTGCCAATCGAGTAAACATCTCCAGATAAGCTAAGTGTCACTGTCTCCGTACCTTCGGTTTGAGAGTCTTGTGTAGGTACGACGACTACATCAACAAAGCTTTCTCCATCAGAAATGATAATGTCACTATTTATAGGCTGAGGTCTACCGCCAATGAAAAGAGTATAATCAGCACCGTCGCTAGCATTGCCACTCCGTCCAAAATAGACTCTAAAATCTCCAAGGGTATTATTACGGGAAATGCGGAATGTTCCTGTATTGACAGTTGAGTCTACTGCATCTGCATCAATAGCCGTTATGCTGACAACAGTTTTATCTGTTATATTGACTGTTGCGCCACTGTTTTCGATAACATAATTACTGTTGGATGTATGTATCAAACCAAGCGTAACGCTTTCCGTAGCTTCTTGCTGGGTATCAGATATAGGCGTAACAATTATATCAACATAGTCTTGCCCATTGAGCATTTCTAGCATACCGCTAGTTATCTGTTTACCACTGGCACTGAGTCTATAGTCGCTATTAATACTAGCACTACCACTAATGTCTAAATTAACTGTTATGTTGCCAGTGCTGTCAGTGCGAGAAATACGGAAGGTGCCAACGCTAAGAGGTGTTTCCACTGCATCTCCCTCCAATGCAGCAATTCTGAGTACGGGTAAATCTGTAATATTAACTGTTGCGATCGCATTACCAATCGAGTAATTATTATCAGGATTAATTAAATTGAGCGTAATATTTTCCGTACCTTCAACTTGACTATCTCGTGTCGGTTGTACGATGACGTCAACAAAACTTTTTCCATTGGGAATGATTACACTATTGTCACTACTAACTCGACCATCGATTATAAGAACGTAATCTGCACTGGTAGCATTGCCGTTGCGTCCAAAGCCAACTTTTAAGTTACCAACTGTATCGTTACGAGAGATGCGGAATGTTCCTGTATTTATTGTGTTAACTGTTGAGTCCGCAGCATCTGCATCTATAGCAGTAATACTTACTAAAGGCACATCTGTAATATTAACTGCTGCGCTGCCAACACCAATTACATGATTGTTAGCAGTACCAGATACAGATACCAAGTCAAGCGTTACGTTTTCTGTGAACTCTTTAATACTATCAGATACGGGTGTAACAACTATATCAACAAAGCTTTGCCCGTCAAGCATGACTATCTGATTACCGCTAACAGGTATACCATCGATACTGGGAATATAGTCGTTGCTAGAAGCGACACCACCTGACTTGAAGTTAATAGTCGCATCACCAACGCTATCGGTACGGAAAATTCGGAATGTCGCGGTACTGCGAGTTGCTTCAACAGCATCTGTATCAACAGCCGTAATTCTAACTATGGAAAAGTCTGCAATACTAACTGTTGCGCTGGCATCGCCAATTGAATACGCACCATAGGACATATTGTTAGATAGACTGAGCTTGACAGTTTCCTTACCCTCACTTTGCCCGTCTAACTTCGGTACAACGATGACATCAACAAAGTCTTGTCCAGTTGGAATGACTATACTATTGTAAGTAACCTCTCGACCATCAACAACAAGCGTGTAATCACTACCTACGATAGCACTACCGCTACGGTCGAAGTTAACTGTCATGTTACTAGTTGTATCATTACGAGAAATGCGGAAAGCGCCTGTATTTCCTGTTGTATCTACTGCATCTGTATCGAGTGCCGTAATGTTAACTATAGGAATCTCCGTAATATTAACCGTTGCGCTTGCGTTGTCGATAACATAGCCATAGCCCGATGGTATTAAATCAAGCGTAACGGTTTCCGTAGGTTCTTGCTGACTATCAGATAGAGGTGAGACAAATATATCTACATAACTCTCCCCATTCAGGAATTCTATGCTGTTACCGTTAATGACTTTACCAGTTGTGCCAAGATTATAATCATAACTAAAGCTAGCACTGCCGCTGCGGGCGAAGTTTACTGTTATGTTGCCAAAGTTGTCAGTGCGGGAAATGCGGAAGATGCCTGTGCTACGAGTAGCTTCCACCGCATCTCCATCTAATGCCGTAATTCTGACTACAGGTGAGTCTGTAATATTAACTGTTGCGTTGGCACTACCAATCGAGTAAGCACTGTTGGATAACACACTGAGCGTGACATTTTCTGTACCCTCACTCAGACCATCCTGCATAGGTACTAAGACAACATCAACAAAGCTTTGTCCGTTAGAGATAGTTACTGAGTTTTCACTACCAATGATTCTGCCATCTACAACAAGTGTATAATCAGCATTAGTTCCATTGTCACTCCGCCCAAAACCAACTTTTAAGTCTCCAATAGTATCGTTACGAGAAATGCGGAATGTACCTGTATTTTTGCCTGAATCAACAGCATCTGCATCAATAGCTGTAATGCTAACTAAAGGTATGTCTGTAATATTAACTGTTGCACTTGCGCTGCGAATAACGTGACTAGTGTTAGATAAAGATGTCAAATTGAGCGTGACAGTTTCCGTAGCTTCGAGTTGACCATCAGATATCGGTGTAACAACAACATCAACAAAGCTTTGCCCATTGAGCATAATTATGCTGTTGCTAGTCAATGGTTTACCAGCAACGCTGAGATTATATTCATTGCTATTAGCGATGCCACCCATAGAAAAGTTAACCGCTAATTCACCAATACTATCCGTGCGCTCAATACGGAATATACCTCGGCTGCTAGTCTTTTCCACAGCATCAGCATCCAGTGCTGTCACCCTAACTATAGGTGAATCTGTAATCTTAACTGTTGCATCTGCATTACTAATCGAGTACATACTGTCCGATACTAAATTGAGCGTCACAGTTTCCCTTCCCTCAACTTGAGTATCTTGCACGGGTGCAACAACAATATCAACAAAGCTTCGACCATTCTGGATAACTACACTGCTACTAGTTGTATTCTTACCATCGACGACCAGATTATAATCTGTACCTATGTATGTGTTGAAACTATCATTACGTGCAAAATCAACAACTAAGTTACCAACATTATCGTTACGAGAAATGCGGAATGTTCCTGTATTGCCTGTTGAATCTACAGCATCAGTATCAATAGCTGTAATGTTGACTACAGGTACGTCTGTAATATTGACTGTTGCACTAATAACTTGATTTGCGGATGACAATTCTAAAGTAACAGTTTCTGAACTCTCTAATAAACTATCAGATATGGGTGTAACGACAATATCAACAAAGCTCTGCCCATCGGGCATATCTACCCTATCGCTAGTGATAGCTGTGCCATTTACGCTAAGAGTATAATCAGTACCGCCGTTGGTATTCGCATTACCGCGACGATAGAAGTAAAAAGTCATGTTGCCGCCGCTATCAGTCCGGGAAATACGGAATGTACCTGTGCTACGAGTTGCTTCTACTGCATCCGCATCTAATGCGGTAATCCTAATTGTGGATGTATCTGTAATGTTTACTGTTGCCTCTTCAGCACCAATGAAGTAACCATCATCGGCAACTAAATTGAACGTAATAGATTCCATACTCTCCGATTGACTATCTCGCACAGGTGTAACGACGACATCAACGAAGCTTTTTCCATTTGGAATGATTACGCTGTCGCCAGTTATAGGGCTATTATTGACGCTAAGATTATAATCATTGCTAAGAATAGCATTACCACTTCGTCCTAAATTCACTTTCAGGTCGCCAGCGGTATCAGTACGAGAAACACGGAATATACCTGTATTTGATATATTCGTGTATGGTGTCGATTCTACAGCATCTGTATCTTCTGCTGAAATACTCACTATAGGCACATCTGCAATGTTAACCGTTGCATTTGCATTACTTATGGAGTACTTGGTATTAGATAAAGATGTCAAGTTAAACGTGACATTTTCTATACCCTCTCGTTGGGTATCGATTAAAGGTGTAACAACAACATCAACAAAATTTTGCCCATCGGGAATAACTATATTATCAGTAGTAATAGTAGCACCAGCAACGCTGAAATTATAATCTGTACCCCTAGTAGCACTTCCACTTGACATAAAGCTAACTACCAGTTCACCAATACCATCAGTTCGAGAAATTCGGTATGTACCAGTATTTCCTGTAGAATCCACGGCATTTACATCTTGGCTCGTAATGCTTATTGAGGGTCGATCGACAATATTTACTGTTGCGATCGCATTGGTAATCAGATAGTTATTGTTGTTATTGGGTACTAAACTAATCGAAATATCTTCTATACTCTCTGGTAAACCATCAGATAAAGGTTTTACGACTATATCAACAAAGCTTTGTCCATTAGGTATAAGTACAGTATTGCCAGTAATTGTTGTACCGCCGACGCTCAAATTATAATCACTGCCACGGATTGCATTACCACCAGGTGTAAAGTTAACTACTAAATCATTACTAGAACCCTTGCGACTAATACGGAATACACTTTCATTATAAGGAGTTTCCGTAGCCGCATTATTAGAGGCGGAAATACTTACTTCAGATAAAAAGTAAGTATTACTGTTATCTATTGGAGTGCTACTCGCGTTTGTTGCACTGTTGTTCGTGTATGTTAATCCAGAAGTTGTTAGTGTTGCATCCGAGTAGACAAAAATCGCACCACCTTTAGCTTGACCCATTTGGACACCACTTCCACCAGTTGCCAAATTACGATTGAAGGTTGAATTTGTCAAGCTTAGAGAACCGGAACGAATGAAAATAGCACCCCCTAGTCCAGCACCGCCACCGCCACTAATACCCGCATTACCACCAAACGCGCCACCAATACCACTGATGTCACCAACTCCACCACCGCCACCAAAGCCCCCATTACCTCCACGGAAACCGCGATTGATACCACTATAGCCACTGCTACCACCACCACCAGCAAAGCCACCATTACCGCCAGACATTGGGGTGTTATTATCACTAACGATTTTACCGCTACCTCCGCCACCTCCGAAGTCACCCCCATTGCCACCATTTCCTCCAGGGCCATTTCCGGAGCCACCACCACCGCCACCGCCTCCATAGCCACCGTTACCCCCATCTCCACCAGGAACACCAACAGTATATGTACCACTACCACGGGCACCACCCGCATTTCCAAAGAACCCGCCAGAACCTCCAATACCGCCATTACCACCAACACCACTCGAACTCCAACTTGAATCACCCAAGCCTCCAGCACCGCCAAATCCGCCTCCTCCACCGCTCATGTCACCACCGTTACCGCCAAAGCCTCCCCCACCACCTCCAGCCATCGCTCTGGAATCACCTCCTTTACCACCAATTGCTTGGTTATCGGTAAATAAAACATTGCTAACAGCCACTTGAGTGGGAACTATTCCGCTACTGGTTACGCCATTGATAAAAATAGCTCCACCTGCACCGAGACCACCACCACCACCTTCTTTTGCACCATTACCTCCTTGACCGCGTCCGCCCAAGAGTGCCATGTTGTTGATATTTACAATGCCTTGATTAATAAAGAAAATACGAGTATCTCCAACATCATTTAAACCGTTGCCATTCGTATTACCACTAATGTTTAGAAGATTTTGCCCAGTCCCTTGAATAGTAACGCTGTCATTGATAATAAGCTGCGAACTAAGTCTAATCGTATCAGAGATGCCATCATTGAAAATGGAGCCAAATATGATATTGTCCTCTCCAGGATTACTGTTTGCTTGGTTAATCGCATCGCGTAATGAGCCAGCATCACTGTCATTAGTATTGCTAACCGTGTAAGTTGCCAAGGTGCTGTCATATGTAGTCTGTGCCTGAAAAACTTCTGAATCAATACTGCCAGTTTTGTACTCTAATTCCCAATCTCCACCTAACTTGGCAGTTCCTGTCAAGTTGTCTGATGCAGCAACATCAGCACCTGTTACTTGACGCATTAATTCGACAAATGTCTTACCTAGTGCATTTTCTGCAACATTACACCCGTACAGTAAAATATCGGCATTTTCTGTTAGTGCGCTGCCCCAAATTTGTAATTTATCTGTATAGCTGCGGATATTATAAGCATTTAGCGAACTCGAAGCAAAATTTAAACTACCTATACTACCATGTGAGATAATATGCAAGCTAGAAATATCGTGCCGACTTAAAAGAGTTTCGGTTATTTGCGCGATCGCATCTTTACCCGATTTAAGAACATGCACCTCGGTTCCGGGTGTTACCCCAGCAATTAGACTTTCGTAGTTACTAACGCTTGCATCAATAAATGTTAACGTAGATGAACTGCCCGTATTTTCGGGTACTTCTAATGCAGAAACTAGCGGCAGTGAAAATTGTAAATTTACACCTGTATTTAAGTTGTTATCTAGGGATTGAAAATTTGTTTTGTGGATTGAAGAGTTAGATGTCATAAAAACAAAAAGCTAATTTATTTGCTAATTTTTCAAAAGGCAGGTCAATATAATCTAAGTTTTATTGGACAATACCTTCGCTACTATATCCTCATCAACGAATTTACGTTGTTTCAGGCAATGTAGAGACACTTCGGTTCCTCATGTCTCTACACGTAATTAGCAAAGGTATCGATCGCAAAAACTCGATTTTTCAGATGCTTCGCATCTATATTCTGTTTGTATACGAAATCTAGCTAAATTAGACTCGTAAAATTACTTATAATATTTTAAATTTTCTTCCCTGCCAAAATAGAAAAGAGTGATAAGTGCTGGGCTAGGCATCTAGGCATCCCCGTCCGTTCGTATGTTCTTTATAAACCTGCAATCTGCTGTATAAATCTTCCCGATTGCATATTTAAACTAAAAATCAAAAGCCTAATTGAGGTTAAGCAGGTTAGTTTAAGTCCGTATAATTAAAAATTAATAATATATAATTATTTTTCAGTTGAGATAATATGCATGTCGATTTGAGCCAGTGATGTCCGCTCGAAAGCGCCTCTGCACCTAGCAGCAGTTGCGCGATCGCAGACTCTTGCTAATTCTAGCTTGTTATATTGAAATTTATAGGAAGTAGGACAATATTATACTAAATAAAGTGTGCGTACTGAGGTTCCTGCCTTCGCGCTCCGAAGTCAGGGATCTAACTTTTGATTTCATCTAAATAGAGTACAGCGTGCAAGTTAAGATTGTCGTAGGGGGGGGGGCAGGGCGGGGGCCGCCATGTATTTTTTAAAAGGAAAAACGGGGCTTGTTTTTATATTTGTTTCTATCACTCGCTTATATTTCTGTTGGTGGCCGCGCCCCGCCACCCCCGCCCCCCTACTGTATTTTATGCAAGCTACAAGCTGCTGTATATTTACTAGGACTTACGCACAGTAGCTATTCCAAACAGAAAAGGATTCCTCCAACCCCCCGATATATTGGGGGGCTTTGCGTAAGTCCTATTTACATTTCAATAACTCCAGACCCATTTCTAGACTTAAGCTTTTTATTATTGACCTTGATTTGCGGTAGATTTTTCTTATCTTTGTATAGGTAACAAATTTCAACCAAGGTGGGCCAAATTTCTAGAGATGCATGGAATTGACTAATTACATCATCGACAATTCGAGAGACGTTTTGTTGGAAAAAGTCGGGTTCAAACCCATAAAATACTCTGAATAAATTATCTGCAAATAATTGGAGAGATTGTTTGCGTTCTTCATTTTGGGTCAGTGCTGCTGCTTTGATTACTTGAGCGTGAATGGCAGTGATTTTATCTAAGATTTCCTCAGATTCTTGTAATGTTACCTCGCCAGAATAATCAAATTTAATTCCCAGGTCATCAAGATGATAAACACTGTTCTTAATCCTATTTTTGAGCAGGCTACATATTTCCTCATTCAATATCTCACTAGCGAGAGGATTACGCATGTAGTTATTACGGGTGTGGTTTTGAACAGCATCAACATGTGCCGCAACAATACCCTCCTGCTGTACCCAAAGTCTATAGATGTAGTCTTCAAACCTGAGTCGAGTCGGGAAAAATGGCGGTAAACCCAAGCGATTATCGTATCCAGCTACTCCGCAATCCATTCTCCAGTTTTTATTAGTAATAACTGGTCTGAAATTGACGAGAATATAATAATCGTTGAGGTCATAGGGACGAATTTGATTTTCGTCATTGAGGTAGATGTGAACAAAATCAAGGGTATCTATATCATTGGTTCCTGTCCGAAATGTTTGAGCAATCTTGACGACAGAATCATTTGCGACTTGCCCTTCTTGTAATAAAAGAGAGTTTTCCCGAAAGTAACCCTTTGTTGTGTTGGTTTCTAACTCCATTGATGTATCGAGAAGAAAGTCTCCTGTCTCGAAGTTTGATGGTACATCACTGACTTTTTGACCGAGAACATCACCAAAAGCAGTCAGCAAGTCAAAAGACCTATGAATAAAACCCTCTTCATTAGGCTTTATTAACTTGCCTCGACATATTTCATCATGCGACAAAGATTCTGGGCTGGTTTCGATCAGCGCATCAGGACGCATATCATCATCGGAACTGACCATAAAATGTCCGAGAGTATACATCAGGGTGAAGTTGCGATTACCTCCATAACTCGGTCTAAACAAGTTTTTGACAAGTGAATCGAGTTTGCGATCGCGTAGTCTCTCAGTTAAGAAGGAGATAAATTGCTCTTTCTCATACGGACCAACATAATACAAATCATTAACTGTCTTAGTTTGCTCTAGGAGTTCGTAATATTTCTCATGGTTGACAAGACTGGAATCGTCAAAAACGATCATCTTGAGAGCATGTCCATTTGCCCAAAAATTCTCATCATACTTTTCGATGGTTTCCGCTACATCTCTAAGTCTATGAGTCGGAATCACGAATATTGTCTCTTTCGGTCTCATAAATACATCCTATTTAATTTTGAGTTTTTGAAACTTTTAACTATCTTTAAATGCTTAGAAAAATCTTACGGAGTCTTTTTGAAGATTTTTTCTAAGGTTTCAACCTGCTTTTGAAAGCTCACTTTTTGGTCAACATCAGGCGTTTTTTCGCAGATTTTTTCTGAGGTTTCGATTTCCTCAAGTTCTTGGAGGATTTGATCCAACTCTCGACGGTGTTTTTTATACTCCCTAAATTTCATAAAACATCCTAAAGCACAACCAAGAATAGCTAAAGTTGGAAAAAATCCAACGGGGGGGCTTACATTCTCAATAGGTTGACTCGTCGATGGCTGACTAGGTTGGGAGATAATTGTAACCGGAGGACTTTGAACAAAAGTAAAGAGTTTAAGGTTCATAGTTCTAGGGAAGATTCAGCGCGATGCCCTTGGCAACCATCATCGGAAAGCGAAGCCTCTCCGGAGGAGAATGGTATCGCGCCGATTTGATGAGTCCGTATCTCAGTCCTATTACTTTTTTATGAAACGGAACATTACCGATCGATTTCCAAGTTTTCAACCCTTGGATGATTATTATTCCAAGGTAATATTCCTAAAGAAAGGCAAGTGATGAAAAGGTAACTCAAACAAGCGCCAAGCGCTGCTGCGAAAATCCAGTTTTGTATTTTACTTGCGTTTACCATAATTCTATTAGAAACTACGAAAGATGTTTCATCCCGAATCGCTGTAATTGTAGCCGCAGTCGGGCGCTTACTTTTTGGATGTAGATGATACCAAGCTTGAGATTGAGGGTCAAAAATGGTAACAGTAGCTATATCGTGAATAGCTAAGTTTGCGGCAATTGAAGTTACGGAAGTTGGTAAATTTTCTTTGTGGCTAAACCCAAAGTAAGTTTCAAAATTGTCATCTTCAATTTCACTTGTTGGCGATTGAGATCGAACTCGGTGTTTAGGTACATTCAAATCGGCAAGAACTTCTGCTGCTGATTGATAGCGTCGTTTAGTTGCCCTTTGTAATAACTTACCAAGAATCTGTTCCAGAGAAGCATCAATTGGCTTAGTCAGATACAAATGCCATATCCAGGTATCTTGACTACAATCATACAAATCAAATGGCGATATCTGCGTTAGTAAGTGCAAGCAAGTAACACCCAAGCTGTAAAGGTCGCTGGCAAATATTGCTTTACCTTGAATTTGCTCTGGTGCAGCGTATTCTGGGCTACCAATCAAGGTCCCGGTTATTTCCGGAATTCCACTACTGTACTTAGAAGCACCGAAATCAACTATAACTAGTTGGCGGTCTTTTTGGCGACGGATGATATTACCGGGTTTAATGTCGCGGTGAATACAGTTATGCTCGTGGACAAATTGTAATATAGGTAGTAAATCCTGGAGCAACTGCCTAATTTCAACTTCGGTAAATGCTCCAACTTGTGTTAATTCCTGTTCCAAAGTTTGCCCATCAATCCATTCTTGAACCAAATACTTTTGCCCATCTTCCTCAAAGGTATCCAGTAATTGGGGAATTTGCGGATGCTTACCGAGTTCTGCTAAACGTAAAGATTCGCATCGGAATAGTTCAGAAGCATGGTTGTAGTTAGCAGTTTGGGATTGTGGAAAGAATTGCTTAATAACACAAAGTTTGGATTGTAAAGACGTAGTATCTTGTGTCAGTTCGCAGTTCTCATCAACTGCAAGAAAAGTTTTACCAAAACCGCCTTGTCCAATAGGTTTGAGAATACGATAGCGTTCATTTAATCGATTTGACTGACTAAATTCAGAAACGCTATTTTTTAGCGGTTTTGGTTGGTCAGATTCTCCAAGGAGATCGTAGCGCATAAAAAGCAACGCTCATTTAACGTGCAGGTCTTAACGCATCTAAAGCTAAATTCAATTTCAAAACATTAACGCCAGGTTCGCCGAAGATTCCCAAAAAACGACCATCGGTATTTCGAGCAATCAAGCTTTCCAACTCGTTGGGTTGAACTCCTCGCACCTTTGCCACTCGTGCAACTTGCGCTCTAGCACCTTCAGGGGTAATGTGAGGATCAAGGCTGGAACCAGAAGTATAAACTAAATCGGCTGTAGGCTGAATGGCTACTGCTTTCAAACGGGGTATGCCATCTTTACCTTGGATGCGTTCAAGTAAAGCTGGATTACTAGGAGCAAGGTTACTAGCACCAGATACCCCAGTTTTCAACACGGACGCTGTATCATTCTTAGGGTCAGCAGTGCTGTAGCTAGTAGTACTGGGACGGCTCCAAAAGTATCTTTCGCTAGCAAAGGGTTGACCAATCAACGCCGAACCGACTGTTGTTCCTTGAGAATTTTTAATCAAACTACCGTTGGCTGGGTAGGAAAATGCAATTTGTCCGCACAACAGCATAAATATTGGGTAGATTAATGCTGTTAGCAACCATAAAGCAAGGGTAGAACGAATTGCTTTTGATATTTGGCGTGTCTGGCTCATTTGAAAATTCTCCGGTTGAAAAACCACTATAAAATAAATAGATTTATGTATTTTTGAGAGAAATATCGCGTTTTACATCCTTAGATATATTTCTCCCATTGCTACCTACTAGACATCGGACACCACCACGTTCCTTTTGAAACAGGCTCCCATCATTATAAACAGTAATTACACTGGCATTGGTTTGCGATCGCAGTAATTGCAGTTTCAATCCCAAGGTCATCAAGGAACAGAAAAAACTTGATACCAGCCACACAACAAAGCTCGAGCAAATAAATTTTTCAGTTGTTGTACTGAGGGAACTCATTAAAATCTCTCTGGCTGAAAAATTACAACAAATAAATAAACGCACAAGCTAGCAGTTGCCAATCCCAATAAACTAATAGTGTAAACTTGCCAACGCGGAGAATCCCCAGGTGTCGCAGCCTGTACAGCAGGCATCAACAGCAAATTAAAACACATCAACAAAAAAATACTTACAGGAACCCGATTTCGCTTCGACATAACGAAACCAACCATTTCCGAAAAATCATCTCGTGAATATCTCATAAATCCCCTTTGCGCCTTTGCGTCTTTGCGCGAGTAAATTCTTTACTATCTAAGCCAAACCAACCGCAGCAATCAAAACATCAATAATTTTGATAGCAATAAAAGGAGCAACCACCCCACCCAACCCATAGATAAAAATGTTGCGTTGCAAAAGTTGGTCAGCACTCAGCGGTCTAAACTTCACCCCAGTCAACGCCAAAGGAATCAGCGCTGGAATAATCAAAGCATTATAAATTAGCGCCGATAAAACCGCCGACTGAGTACTTGCCAAACCCATAACATTTAAACCACCCACACCAATCCCCGGAAAAATAGCCGGAATAATCGCAAAATATTTAGCAACGTCATTCGCAATCGAAAAAGTAGTCAGGGCACCACGAGTAATTAATAACTGTTTACCAATAGTCACAATATCAATTAACTTCGTCGGGTCAGAATCCAAATCAACCATATTCGCAGCTTCCTTCGCCGCTTGCGTACCCGAATTCATTGCCACACCAACGTTAGCTTGAGCAAGTGCAGGTGCATCGTTAGTACCATCACCCGTCATTGCGACCAATTTACCCTGCGCTTGTTCGTTCCGAATTACCTCAATCTTATCTTCGGGTGTTGCTTCGGCAATAAAGTCATCAACTCCAGCTTCCTCGGCAATCACCGATGCAGTAATACGGTTATCTCCCGTCAGCATCACGGTTTTAATCCCCATCCGTCGCATTTGGTCGAAGCGTTCTTTAATCCCCGGTTTGATAATATCTTTGAGATAAATCACACCATGCATATCACCTTCTTGACAAACTGCCAAGGGGGTTCCACCTAATTTTGAAACTCGCTCGTAAGCAGCATCGAGTTCGGGAGTTATTTGTCCATTTCTGGAGCGCACAAATCCTTTAATCGAATCCACAGCACCTTTGCGAACTTGCACCCCACTCGGTAAGTCAGTACCACTCATCCGGGTTTTGGCAGAAAATTCAATACCGGACGATTGTTTGGGGTCAAAATCTACTCTTGCCCCTAATTTTTCTGCCAGTTGAACGATTGATTTTCCTTCGGGTGTTTCATCAAACACGCTCGACGCTAAAGCAACTTTCGCCACTTCTTGCATCGAATGACCGTTAACGGGAATAAATTCCTCTGCCAAGCGGTTTCCCAAAGTAATCGTCCCTGTTTTATCCAATACCAAGGTGTTAATATCCCCGCAGGCTTCTACCGCCCGACCGGAGGTAGCAATTACATTAAATTGGGCGACTCGATCCATCCCCGCGATACCGATGGCACTTAGCAACCCACCGATTGTAGTGGGAATTAATGCCACTAACAAAGCAATCAATACGGCTATACTAACAGGTGATTTTACGTATACCGATACCGTCGGTAACGTTGCTATCACCACTAAAAATACTTGCGTAAGAACTGCCAAAAGTACAGTCAGCGCGATTTCATTCGGCGTTTTAGTACGGGCTGCACCCTCAACCAACGAAATCATCCGGTCAATAAAACCTTGACCTGGGTCAGATGTGACGCGAATTGTCAGTTCGTCGGAGGTAATGCGCGTTCCTCCTGTAACCGAACTAGCAATGTCGGTTCCCGGTTGCTTTAATACTGGTGCTGACTCCCCAGTAATAGCAGATTCATCCACCGAAGCTACTCCAGCAATTACCTCACCGTCTGCGGGGATGATGTCGCCAGAGATAACTTTGATTTGGTCGCCACGATGTAAAGCTGTGGAACTCACTTCTTGGATAGAACCATCGGGAAGAAGTTTGCGGGCAGTAGTATCAGACTTTGTTGCCCTCAAAGTATCCGCCTGTGCCTTACCTCGTCCTTCAGCCACAGCTTCGGCAAAGTTAGCAAACAGGAGAGTTAAAAACAGAATTATGGTAATCAAACCATTAAACAATCGGGGGTTGTTTCCAGGACTGTTACCAAATAAGTTCGGCTCAATCGTCACCAATGCTGTCACAATTGTGCCAATCCAAACCAAGAACATTACTGGATTCTTGAGCATATTGCGCGGGTCAAGCTTGACAAATGCTTGCTTAAATGCCCTTGAGTAGAGTCCGGGTGTTTTGGCGGACGTTTTTTTGCGGTCTTGTCGAGTTTTTGTAGTAGTGGCTTCCATTTTTGTTATTTGTCACTGGTTATTTGTCATTGGTCATTTCTCAATGGTTATTTGTCATTGGTCATTTGGTAGTAACTACTGACTGCTGACTACTGACTACTGACTACCCGCCTCTACCAATTAAAAATGCTTCGGCGATGGGACCTAAAACTAGTACAGGGAAGAAACTCAGCGCTCCAAGAATCAAAATTACGCCACCTGTAACTGTAGTGAAAAGTCCTGTGTCGGTTCTCAAAGTACCGGAAGTTAGCGGGACGGGTTGCTTGCGAGACATACTATCTGCCAATAACAGTAAGGCTGTGATGGGAATGTAACGTCCCATTAAAATGCTGATACTAGTGCTAAGGTTCCACCAAAGACCTGTAGCTGCTGGTTGCGAATCGGCTAGTCCTTCAAAGCCAGAACCGTTGTTTGCAGCTGCGGAAGCATATTCGTAAACCACCTGCGAAACGCCGTGAAAACCGGGGTTGCTGATTCCTGAAAGTGCCGTAGGAAAAGCAAAAACAATTGCCCAAGGAATCAAAATCGCAAAGGGATGAACCAACAAGATGACGCTGGCAAGGACGATTTCTCTTTTCTCTATTTTGCGTCCTAAAAATTCTGGCGTTCTTCCCACCATCAAACCAGTTAAAAATACTGCCAAAATGAAGTAGATAAATAGGTATGCCGTACCTGTTCCCTGACCTCCCCAAACAATTTGCAAAAATAAGTTAAATAGGAATACAAATCCACCAGGCGGCATAAAGGAATCTAGAAGTGCGTTAACCGCACCACACATTGTGCCGGTGGTAATGGTTGAGAATAAAGAACTTTGCGCCCAACCAAAGCGAACTTCTTTACCTTCTAAGTTGGGTTGTTGCGACCCTAACAAATTATTTACAAGGGGGTTTCCTTGATATTCGCCTACTGCGGTAACTATTAGCAAGACAGTAAAGATGCTAAAAACCATCCCAAAGGCTAGCCATGCTTGTTTGCGGTTGTTTGCAAATACACCATAGGTGTAAATTAGTGCAGTTGGGATGGAAATCATTGCCCAAGTCTCTAATAAATTCGAGAAACCGTTGGGATTTTCAAAAGGGTGTGCCGAGTTGATGGCAAAAAAGCCGCCCCCGTTTTCTCCCAATTGTTTGATAATCTCGAAGTGGGCAACTGGTCCGCGTGCTAGAGCTTGAGTTGCTCCTTCTAAAGTGGTTGCTGTTGCTACTCCTGCAAGGGTTTCTGGAACACCCGCAAGTATTAATAACAATCCCCCAACGATAGATATGGGTAGCAATATCCGCGTAATTGACCTGGTTAAATCTATATAAAAGTGACCCAAAGACCTACCTGTTAAACCGCGAATAAAGGCAATTCCCACAGATAAACCCGTCGCGGCTGAAGTGAACATCAGAAAACCCAGAGCAAACATTTGACTGGCATAACTAAAAGTCGTTTCCCCAGAGTAGTGCTGTTGGTCTGTGTTCGTCAGAAATGATATGGTGGTGTGCAGTGCTGTATCCCAAGTTGGCATACCTAATCCTGTCGGATTCAATGGTAGCAATCCTTGAAACATCAGGATTAAAAACACCAAAATTCCCATCGCAATATTGCTATATATAACGGCTATAGCATACTGCTTGCCCGTCATGTCTTGCTGCTGTCGCACACCACTGATAGCATAAATTACCTTTTCTATCGGTGTTACCACAGGGTCGAGTAGCGTTCTTTCTCCCAGAAAAACACGAGCTATATATCCCCCAAGTAAAGGGGTGGTGGCGATGACGATAAGTAGCGTCAAAGCTATTTGAATCCATCCTTGTAGCATGAATTAGAAATACTCCAAAACAGGTAGTCGTTTAATTATCTAACAAACACTCGTTAAATGAGTAATAAACTGGATGTGTTTTATTCAAAGTGTATTTTAGTGCCGGAAGTTGCGATGAATTTAGTGCAATACTGAGTATCTCATCTCCATAAAAGATGGTTGTGTCTGTACTTGCGAGGATGACTTGGTTATCCCTAACAAGACCGATTAGCAAACATTTTTCTGGCAGACGCAAGCTACTTAAAGTAACGCCACAGTAGCAGCTATTTATTTGAATTTTTTCGCTAATTAAAGCTAATGCCATAACAGCATGTTTCCGTGGTAAGAATTTACTAACTCTCTCTAAGTTGTATTAATTTATATCTTCGATTGTTTTGTGAATTAATACAAGGGATAGAGCATATAAAAAAAGTTTATTTTTGTTTATCTCTAGATATAGATCGGCGTTTACTCTGTTTAAACGTATCTAAACGCCGTATATTTTTAGATAAACGCCATGTTTTCTCTTGTCAACTAAGTAAAATTAGTATATCTAAAAGTATAAATTTAAATCAGTTTATATAGCTTAATAAAAATTTAGAATGGGTAGCTTTGTAAATGGTATATTTAAAGGAAAAATTACTATCTAAAAACTTACACTATGCCAAGACTTTGTTAATTTTGGTGTTGTTTGTCGTGCTTGGAGTTTTGGAATATTCCACGCCCAACGATTATGTATTTGGGTATCTCTACAGTGGAGCGATTTTATTGGTAAACACCTGGTTTGGGAAAGTGGCGACGTTGCAAGCAACCTTTGCTGCTGTATGCCTCACCATGTTAAACGCTTGGATACCGGGAAGTACAGCAATTAGAGTTTCCACTGTTGCCAGTCGAGCGATCGCATCAATGGCGTTGATTGTCACAGGATTTTTGAGCCAACGTCTACGACGCTCGCAAGAAGCGATCGCATTAACTCGAACCAAGTTAGAAGCACAGGAAAAATTAGCAAGACTGCGGGAAGATTTTGCTTCGACGCTGACCCACGACTTGAAAACACCGATGCTGGGGGCAATTGAAACTCTTAAAGCATTTGAACAAGAACAATTTGGTGCAGTCCTACCAGCACAACAAAAAGTCTTGGCAACAATGTCACGCAGTCACCAAACTTCCCTACAACTCCTCGAAACCTTATTAGATGTCTACCGCAATGATGCAGAAGGCTTAAAGCTGAACCTCGCACCTGTGGATTTAGCGGTGTTAGCAGAAGAGGTAACTACTACGGTGACTCAATTAGCTGCAAGTCGCCGCGTTTATCTATCATTTAGTTATGGCGATTCGGATTTTCGGCAGTCGCTTTGGGTAAACGGTGATGCGCTGCAACTTCAACGGGTATTTAGCAACCTCTTAGTCAACGCTATCAACCATTCCCGACGAGGCGATCGCGTTGAAGTAATATTAGAGGCGCAAGCTTCCTACCAAGTCGTTAAGATTCGAGATACAGGTGCGGGTATTTTACCCGAACACTTCCCCTACTTATTCGAGCGGTTTTATCAAGGACATAGCGACAGACAAGCAAAAGGTTCTGGGTTGGGGCTTTACTTATCTCGCCAAATAATCGAAGCGCATGGGGGTATAATTTGGGCAGAGAACAGAATACCAACTGGTGCTATGTTTAGTTTTAAACTACCCGTTCTCCCATTTCAACCCTTTGTCGCTCTGTGAGATGTCCCTTACCCCAATCAAAATTCTCTTAGTTGAAGATGATGAACTTTTCCGGTTGGGTTTGCGCGTGCGATTGCAACAAGACACCCTCTTAGAAATTATCGCCGAAGCCGAGGATGGCGAAACAGCGATTGAATTAGTCAATCAGTACCCTCTTGATGTAGTGCTATTAGATGTGGGATTACCAGGAATTGGGGGAATCGAAGCATGTCGCCTAATCAAGCAACAATACCCAAATCTACCAGTATTAATTTTGACATCTCATTCCCAGAAATTCCTGATTACTCGGTTGATTGAAGCAGGCGCTCAAGGTTATTGTTTGAAGGGAATCGCAGCCGAAAAGTTAGTACTGGCACTTCGTTCGGTCGCTGCTGGAGCATCTTGGTGGGATGAAACAGCGACAAAAGAAATTCGTTCTTCTTTTACGTCTCATCCATACCTAGCCGACTTAGAAAATAGTCAGAAATCCTTCAATCCTTTAACCCACAGGGAACAGGAAATTTTGGCACTGCTAGCAGCACAGAAAACTAACCAACAAATAGCTGAGGCACTTTACATTACAACTGGGACAGTTAGGGTGCATGTCCATGCGATTTTGCATAAGTTGGAAGTGAGCGATCGCGCAGCAGCAGTAGCGATCGCTTTACAGAAGCAGTTGATTAAGAGCGACTTGATTGGAGAATAATAACTACCAGGAAGTAAGATAAGAGTATTCTAATTAAAATGTAACTCCATTATACAATCTTTAAAGTAGCGAGCAAGATGCTCGCATTACCTGCTGTGCAGAATCTCTAAAGTAGCGAGCAAGATGCTCGCATTACCTGCTGTGCAGAATCTCTAAAGTAGCGAGCAAGATGCTCGCATTACCTGCTGTGCAGAATCTTTAAAGTAGCGAGCAAGATGCTCGCATTACCGACTGTGCAGAATCTTTAAAGTAGCGAGCAAGATGCTCGCATTACCTGCTGTGCAGAATCTTTAAAGTAGCGAGCAAGATGCTCGCATTACCTGCTGTGTAGAATCTTTAAAGTAGCGAGCAAGATGCTCGCATTACCTATATACAATTTTATTTAAAAAAATTTACAATCAAGAGAGATAGTCAATATCTAAATTTAATATTTATTTTGCATAATCAAAATTATCACATTTTTTTTCAATGAAATTCCAAAAGCGTATACCAAGATTAGAAAAACCCAAAGGTAGATATTTTATTACATTTGTAACTTGGAAAAGGCTAGAATTAACCCCAGAAGCCCAACAAGTTGTATTAGATGCTTGTAAGTTTTTTCACGAGCAAAGATATGAGCTTTTCGCTGTTGTAATAATGCCCGATCGCGTACATATTCTAATTCAACCTTTCCCAAAATCTGAAACAGAATATTGGTCAATCGGAAGTATTCTACACAGTATTAAAAGTTATAGTTCTAAACAAATTCCTAAAGTGATGTTACATATTGGTAAAGTGTGGCAGGATGGCAGATATGACGAAATGATAAGAAGTGAAAATGAATTTAAAAATAAATGGGAATATATTAGACAAAACCCTGTAAAAGCTGGTTTATCAAAAACCCCAGAAGAATACCCATTTTTATGGGAAACATTTTAATTTATTTTAATATTGTAGTGCGAGCATCCTGCTCGCTTTTGTTGAAGTTTGTTTGAGCCAGCGACGATTGCACTGGTGGCAAGTGTAACCTTACCTAGTTCCCGAAAGCGATTGACAACTTTTGGTTCACCTTCGATCAAAAAAGCGCCTAGTGGCATCAAAGGTTAAAGTACAATTGCTGCATCAACAAATTCTTTTTGGCTGGCAGTTGCTATTTTTTAGTCGCTCCAACGTCTCAGCATCAAGATTGAATCACGATTTGCAAACGGCGAGCCATCGGGGTTACTGTCTAAACACTATCTCCTGTTTTATGCAAGTTCACTTAAAATTGGTATCAAGCTTTCAATCTACAATATCAACTCGCTTTAATGCAGCTATTAATTCTGTCATAAACTCGACAAAGACACGAACTTTAGCCAAGAGATAGCGTTTTTGTGGATACAATACTGCGATCGGTAATCCAACTTGGGACACATAGGATTGGAGAATCGGTTGGAGATCTCCACGCGCTAGAGCTTTCGCTGCAATAAACTTGGGCAATTGAACCACACCAGCTCCTTGAATAACCGCCTCTAAAATGACTTCTGAATTATCGAATTGCAGATAACTGTCAACGTCCAGGTCAATCGATTTTCCATCTTGTTCAAACTTCCAGGTAGGTTGTTGTCGAGTCTGTGGATAGATAAAGTTGACACAGCGATGTTGCAATAGCTCTGTGAGCGTTGTAGGCGTACCATACTGAGCGAGATACTGCGGCGCGGCACAAGTGATGTAGTGTGCAGTTGCTAGGTGGCGCATGATTAAACGGCTACTAGTGCTCATTCCAATCCGCACAGTCGCATCGATGCCTTCGTTAATCAGATCGATCAAGCGATCGTTAAAAGAAACATTTAGATTTAGCTGAGGATATTGTGTGGCAAATTGCAGCAGAGTTGGAGCGATATGCATTTTACCAAACGTAAAGCTGAGATCGAGCCGCAATGTTCCGGTTGGGGTTGATTGCGATTGTTTGACTTCGATCTCGGCTTCTTCCAAGTCGTCGAGAATTTGCCCTAAGCGTTGATAAAATCGGTTGCCATCTTCGGTCAGAGTCAAACTACGAGTCGTCCGCTGAAGCAAGCGCACCCCCAAGTTATCTTCTAAGCGCAGTACGGCTCGACTCACGGCTGACGGAGCCATGCCTAGCTGTCGGGCTGCCTCGGAAAAGCTGCCAGATTGAGCGGAGCGCATAAAAACCATCAGGCTTTTTAGCTTGTCCATTTACGTAAACGTATCTTTGAATTTTTTGCACAACTGTTTTGAAGTTTAACTACTTTTTCTCTTTTTGTATACAAGCTACTGTTGGGACAAACAACAAATTGTTCGCTTGAAGAAAACAGGTGTGAAATGAAATTAACCGGAAAGATTGCAGTTGTGACCGGAGCAAGTCGAGGCATCGGGAAAGCGATCGCCACCCGACTGGCCAGCGAAGGTGCGATCGTCGCCATCAACTACCGCGAAGATGCCAAGCCCGCTGAAGCACTGGTCTGCGAACTGAACAATAGGGGATTCAAAGCTCAAGCGTTTCGTGCTGACGTGAGCAAACCGACCGAATGCCATACTCTTTTGGACGACATCGTTAAAACTTTCGGACGAGTGGATATCCTGGTGAGTAATGCTGGTATCGAGCATTTCGGAAAGCTGGAGGAAATCGCCGCGCAAGATTTCGAGCGTGTGTTCTCAGTGAATGTTGCTGGCCAACTGTTCGTCACGCAAGCTGCCTCTCGCTACCTTGCGTCCGGTGGACGAATTGTGCTGACTTCCTCTGTCAGTGCGCGGATTTCGGTCTTCCATCACACGCTCTATGCCGCAAGCAAGGCTGCCGTTTCGGCGATGGTGCTTAACTTGGCTCCCGAGCTGGGAGAGCGTGGGATCACCATCAACGCAATTGCGCCAGGCGGCACAGCGACGGACATGGCGAAAGAGAATGGCAAGTTTTACACACATCCCGCTCTACAGGACGTATCGCCCGAGGCTCTGCTTAAGAGCAAGACCTCACTACAGCGCCTGGCTCAACCAGAAGAAATCGCCGCAGCTGTAGCATTTCTAGTTTCTGATGACGCTTCCTATATCACCGGCAGCACGCTCGCTATTGACGGTGGAAGGCTCTAAAGCTGGTCAATCCGGGCGCGGAAGGTGTCACTGTGACAAAGTTTGCAGGCAAGGATTTAGTGTTAAACAAGTACTTTAGTAATTGGGTGTATGAAGCACATGACCGTGTGTTCACCAGAGCAGGCATAGTATGCTCTTGCCCACGCCATATCAAAATGCGTGCGTAGTTCGGCACGTTCGCCTCCTAAGTGAGGTTCTGTCACAAAAATGATAAAGTAAGAGGATTTAATTTTCTCGGTTGTGTTGCAAAAACTTTAGAAGGACAGAAAAACTCCGTTGTGTTGCAAAAACTTTAGAAGGACAGAAAAACTCCGTTTCAAAAGTTAAAATTATGCAGCTAGTTGAGAACGGCAAAGGTGATGCTATCAAATAGGGTAAATAAAATGAAAGAGATAGAATTCTCCAAATCCATAGAAAGTTTGACCGATGCAATACAAGGTCGCGTTTGTCTACCGGGACAGAAAGATTACGACGAACTTCGGACTCCATGGCTGCGTGTAATTGATCAACATCCGGCATTGATTGTTGAGGCCGCTTCCGTCAGTGACATCGCCGCCGCAGTGCGTTTCGCCCGCGATCGCGCACTGCCCCTCGGCGTCATGTCCACCGGGCACGGCATCGCAGCCGCCTGCGATGACGGACTTCTCTTACGCCTCACCAAGATGAAGCGGATCGAAATTAATACGGAGACGAGTTTAGCGCGTTTGGAACCTGGGGTCAATTCAGGCGAAATGCTAGAACTTACCGAAGCAGAAGGCTTGGTGTATGCTGCCGGACAAGTCTCGAACGTCGGGGTCATCGGCTATACCCTCGGCGGCGGTATGGGCTGGCTGGTGCGAAAGTTAGGAGCCGCCTGCGAGGCTGTTCAGAGTGCTGAAGTCGTTTTGGCAGATGGTTCCGTCGTCACCGCCAGCGCGCAGGAAAACGAAGACCTCTTCTGGGCGGTTCGGGGCGGTGGCGGGAACTTTGGCATTATCGCGTCGCTCGAACTAAATCTGGTGCCGATTAGAACAATTGTCGGTGGGGAAGCATGGTATCCCCTGAGTTCGGCCCGCGATGTTCTGAGTTATTACCGCGATTGGTCTGCTAACTTGCCCGAGGACACCAGCACGGTACTGCGCCTGATGGCGGTTGAACCGGACGCAGATCTTCCGGCTCAACTGCGGGGAAAAACCGCGTGTACGATCGGCATCTGCCACGCCGATCCAAAGACGGCAGACGCAGTGCTGAAGCCCTTGTTCAGCAACCACCAGCCGATCGCTAACAACATCAAAGCACGCCGGTTCTCCGAAATGGCGCAGTTTGACAAAGCCTCTCACATTCCCGGGTCGCCCACTTATGGACACGTGGAGTTTCTGAAATCACTTTCAAACGAAGTGATTGATAAATTGGTGGCGGTGGCAGAACATAGCATTCCGCCCTTGATGCAAATCGAGTTGCAGCAACTGGGCGGAGCGCTTCAGCACTCGGATGCCGGACGGTGTGCGTTTACGCCGTCAGTGGCTCCCTATTTGCTTCACTTAGTAACGCCCGTGACATCAAAGACCACGCCGGAACAAGTCGCAAAAGCAACACACAAGGCCTTCGCCGATCTCGGTGACGTTTTTTACACCGGAGAGGCTTACTATAATTTCCTGCGCGGGGATGAACAGTCTCGCGTACCGAAGGCATTTGGCGAAGAGAAGTACGAGCGTCTGTGTGAAATTAAACGACGTTTCGATCCGGGAAATATGTTTCACCTCAATCTCAACATCGCCCCCTTATGAATAAAATCGGAATATTCGGCACTTGACTTTAGTTTTACACCTGTGACTGTTGCCGACTAATGACTTGGTTCAAATCCAGGTAACATTCTAGAAACTGCTCTTCAGAGAGAAAGCGATCGCGCTGGGGAAATTTTGGCTATTAAATAATACTTATAAATTCAGTGGCTCTAATGATTCCATTCAAGGAATTATAGCTCTCTATATAGCGTTTCTCGGTTTAGTGAGGTACAAGAACCCCACCACGCCACTTGCTACAACGCTCTTGACCCGCGCAACGCAGTGGCTCCCCAACAAGAACTCCCCGCTTGCGAGGAGGGGGCGTTTGATGTACCGAATGTGATTGGGAAACGCTATATGCGTGAATAGACGAGCTTTGATGTTGCATAATATTTGTACTGGTGGGGCCAGGTTGACTCACATAAACGGGCGTGAATAACGTTTATAAAAGCTATCAAATAAAAATTTGATAGCTTTTAATTTTATTTTGATTTTGAATACTTTTTACTAATTGTTTTTCCATTACTAATATTTTTTCTAGCTCTTTATAAGCAGCTTGTTTGCGAAGATCGTACTCTCTTCAATCGCTCCACCTTAGCTTCTCTACTAAAAAACTGTTAGTTTGGTTTATAGTATTATTAATTAAATGTTTGTAAATTACGTAGTTAGCACAAGAAAAATGTAAATATATTACCGAGTCTAATTGTTTTCAACTACTACTTAATGGTTCAAAAAAATATAGAAAAAATTAAACTTGCGACATGATAAAACAAGTGTTAAACTATCTGCAATACTTTGAAGATACAGAGATACAAGCAAATAGGCAGATGCCCTTTAAACCAAGCTTTTTCAAGGCAGCTTTTTCAAGGTATTGTCTAACCCAACACGAATTCAAATCTTGGATATCTTGCACTTAGGAGAACAAAGTGTCAGGCAGATAGCCCAATGGCTAGAAGTTTAAGCTTCGTCGGTATCTCAGTAGTTGTCAATATTGCGGAGTCGTAACTTAGTCAAAGCCCGCAAGCAAGCTAACTACCTGTTTTACTCGATTAGCGACCCGGCAATTTTCAAGCTGGATAGAACAATGTAAGTTTTTAACAACCATTTGGTTGAGGTTCGCTACACCTTGGAAAAAATTGAATCAAAGCTGTAATAGCTGGTAATGGGGTAATTTCAGCCTCAAAGGAAAGTTTGAAAATATGGCACTAGTAGAAACTGTAGATAAACCTGAAGGTCGGCAATTAGATCACCTATTTTCTCACTGGCAAGGTGATTTAAGTGGAGGATTAACCGCAGCAGTAGTCGCACTGCCTTTAGCACTAGCTTTCGCAGTTGCCAGTGGAGTTGAACCAAAGGCTGGGCTTTATACCGCAATTATAGCGGGGATTGTGGCAGCAATTTTTGGTGGTTCCCCAGTACAGATTACTGGACCCACGGGGGCGATGGCTGTAATTCTGGTGGGAATAGTTGCCAAATACGGTATTGAGAAAGTATGGCTAGCTGGGCTGATGGCAGGCATTATCCAGGTGGCATTGGGAGTTGCCAAACTGGGACAGTTGGTTAAATTTATTCCCTACCCAGTGACGGCAGGCTTTACCAACGGTATCGCCGTCATTATTTTTTGCGGTCAGTTGAATAATTTCTTTGGCTTACAACTACCCCATAGCGAACACTTTCTTCCAGGGTTATGGGAAACTTTCACCCATTTGGAAAAAATTAACTTTGGGGCTGTGGGATTGGCACTGGTGGTGATTGCGACAATAGTCATCTGGCCCCGCATCTACCCAACCATACCTGGTTCGTTGGTAGGGTTGGTGTTGGCAACAGTCATAGCAACATATTTCCATCTTGATGTCGCGCTTATTGGCGAAATTCCTCAATCTTTACCGATGCCACAAGGGATTCCTCACTGGCATAATTTTCGCTTGCTACGGGAATTGATTAACCCTGCTTTGGCTTTAGCAGCGTTGGGAAGTATTGAATCTTTGTTATCGGCTGTAGTCGCAGATGGCATGACTGTCAGTCAAAAGCATGACAGCGATCGCGAACTTATCGGTCAAGGATTAGCAAATATCATTGTACCGTTTTTTGGCGGTATTCCGGCGACTGGAGCAATCGCCCGTACAGTAATCAACGTCCGTTCAGGTGCTAAAACCCGACTATCTGGAGTTGTTCACGGTGTTGCCTTAGCTCTTATTATCTTGTGTGTTGCACCTTTTGCAGCGCAAATCCCGGACGCTGCACTCGCTGGTATCCTCATGGTTGTTAGCGTGCGGATGATTGAGTGGAAAGCCATTGGTTTATTGATGCGTGCCACTTACGCTGACTTTGGCGTGATGATTCTCACCTGGTTGGTGACAATTTTCTTCGATTTAGTGTTAGCAGTGGAAATCGGTTTAATAGCAGCCGGTGCCTTGTTCATCAAGCGGATGAGCGATTTAAACCTCGTCAAAGTTCCAGAAACAGAAGTATTTCCTCCAGGAACACCTCTGGAGTTAACCAAGGAAATAGCCGTTTATCGGGTAGATGGCCCAGTATTTTTTGGTGCTGCGGAAAGATTTGCTACCTACCTGCGGCATCAACCAGAGGTGAAGTATCTAATTTTGCGACTGCGTTTTGTTCCCAATATGGATACTACTGGGTTAGTGGCACTAGAAGATATTTACCATGATTTAAAACGCCACAATTGCTGCTTGATAATTACAGGTTTGCAACCAGAAGTGCAGCAACTTCTAGAACGTACTGGCTTTGTAAATGAAATTGGTAAAGAAAATTGCTTCGATACTACGGACGAGGCTATTTACTCGATAAATCCTACTATTAAAGAATGTTGTCAAAATGAATCAAAAGAATTATCTTCCCCTGTAAATTAGCTTTACTTCACCTTCCCCTGATATGGAAGGTGAATAAAAGGCAAATATAGTAGGATAGTATATTAATACCAATTTAATGTAAAGCTGCACAGAATTTTAC
>CAXTCQ010000016.1:0-60440 GCA_964242965.1 uncultured Calothrix sp.
CGCTTTGGTGATGGGGGGGGACTTGTTTGGGTTCCTCTGGATCCCCCGCGGGGAGGGGGGGGAGACAAGGGCGAGGGGGGAGACAAGGGAGATGGGGAAGGTAACTTAATTCATTCTTCCTCCACTCATACCGAAGTCCACAACCTCTACGGGTTGAGTATGGCAAAAGCTTGTGCGTCCGGTTTGCAGCGTCATCGTCAGGATGCGCGTTCGTTTGTACTCACACGTTCGGGGTTTGCGGGGATACAGCGTTACTCGTCAGTGTGGATGGGCGATAACCAGTCACAATGGGAACATCTAGAAATGTCGCTACCGATGTTATGTAATATGGGACTTTCGGGTGTAGCTTTTGTGGGCTGCGATATTGGTGGCTTTGCAGGTAATGCGACGGCAGAACTATTTGCACGGTGGATGCAGGTAGGAATGCTGTATCCTTTGATGCGCGGACATTCGGCAATGAGTACAGCGCGTCACGAACCTTGGGTATTTGGGCAAAGGGTTGAGAATATTTGCCGTGAGTACATTAATTTGCGTTACCAGTTATTGCCATATATCTACACACTGTTTTGGGAAGCAGCGACAACAGGCACACTAATTTTGCGACCTTTAGTTTACAATTATCCGAACGACCCGAAAACTTACGAACTTTACGACCAAGTATTGCTTGGTTCGTCGCTGATGGCTGCACCTATTTACCGTCCCGGAGTTGAACATCGTGCTGTTTACTTACCTGAAGGTACTTGGTTCGATTGGTGGACGGGTGAAAAATATTCAGGTCCGACACACATTCTAGCACATGCGCCCCTGGAGAGAATGCCTTTGTATGCGCGTGGGGGTGCGATTATTCCAATGCAACCGATAATGCAATACGTTATGGAGCGTCCCTTAGATGAACTGCGGTTGCGAATTTTTCCAGGAATAGGTGAGTATGAACTTTACGAAGATGACGGACACAGCTTTGAGTATGCAAAGGGAGTTTATACAACTACAAACGTGCGTGTATTTGCAGATGGAGACAAAACAATTGTCGAAATTGCACCACGCAATGGACAGTTACAACTCCCCGTGCGTCAGATGATTGTGGAACTTGTAGGTATTGGAGAACAGCACTTTCAAGACGATGGAAAAGGGTATCGTTTGGAATTTTGAATCCTGAATTTTGAATCCTGAATTCTGAATCCTGAATTACTTAGTCGCAATCGCAACACATTTGAGCAATTACTTTCTCGATGGTTTCTTCATCTTTGATTTGGCTTAACAGAGTTGCGATCGCAAGCGTCATTTCGGCTGCTGCGGTGTATGCTTGTTTGATGTTTGTGTTTTTGGAACGGTTCATGGCTGTATGTAGGAATGAGTTTACTTACTATTGCTGATAACCGATTTAATAGGGTTCGTGCTTCGTCCATTTGGTTCACCCGAATGGGTGAGTCTCAAAAAGACGGCTATCTCATACACCCTCACAATTTCAGGCTTTCTTATAAACTCTGAGTAAATAGCTTGCGTTTATAGGCGTAAGTCAGAACTAACGCTGCATTAAATGTCAATGGTTATTTGCACGACTATTCTCAGTAAACCTTATTTGTGGCGGGTGATTTATTAATTATTAATAAGAGCGGCACTAGCGAAGGAAGGAATAATCGAATTACATTCACCTATTATTAAGGTTGGTAACTTATCGAAATATTCGGATGGACATAGATAGCCATCAACTTCTGTGCCTACGTGCAAAACTTGATTAGCACGACACCAGTAGAATCGATTGTTTTCGGTTTCTTGTCGATTAGAACACACGACGAAGTAGCTTTTGTCTCTGTTATCTTTTGCGACAATGCGAAACCGTTTATAGAGTAAAGAAAAACTAGTTTGTCTCATCAACATAATTGCTTAGTGATAAAATAAACGACTTGAATCATCGAAAAAAATTACTCGCCGTTTGGTTTAAACGGTCGAAAAACTATGCACGCAGAAAGTATGTCTGCAATTACAGTTGTCAGAGAAATTTATTAGTGAGAAAAGTAAATATGGTTTGTGGCTTCAACGAGCCACTTACAATTTATACGGAAAATCAGCGAACTTTGCATTAGTGTATATACGTAATTAATCTTTATAGTATGCAAGTACAATCCGTAAAAGTATCAGTTATTGGTGGGAGGGAGTTAAAAGTTCTTGTGTTGGGACTATACCCTCGTCTTGAATCTAACTTAAACGTCTCATCATAGAAGTTGTTTTTATCGCCGATAGAAACGATAAAATGGTTTACGGTGCTTACGCAACGTCTGAATTCACAGCAAAGCATTAAATCAAGCAATTAATCGAATTCGGCGCGATTATACCTAAAATGATTCTTTATGACTGAATTTCAACCTCCTTTACCACAACATCGGTTACAAAAATGGTATTATCTTTGACCAATATATTGAATTTACTCCAGAAAAGCTGGAACTGAGGAAAGGATACATTGGTTATGATAGGCAAAACCAGCTTAAGTTTCATTTGGCTGTCCGGGGCGATATGTGGAAGCGGAGGAAGTCGAAGATGATGGGGAGTTCGAGGAGAAAATATTGCATTTGACGAAGAAGTTAGAGCAGCAGTTTGCCGAAAGTGGGAAACTAGAAGTAGCAATTATGGAAAATTTGAGGAGTTTGGGGTTATGAGTCTGTCTTTGAAAGAATTACTAAAGCAAGCGGGGCAATTAACCAAAGAAGAACAATTGGAGTTGATTAGTTGTATTGCCGATGAATTAAGAACCAACAATTCACAATCGTTAGAACACAAGCGTACTATTACCGAGTTTCGAGGTGTTGCCAAGAATTTACTAAATGGAATGGATGCTACTGAGTATGTTAATAGCCTTCGGGATGAGTGGGAAGAACGGGAAAAACAATTGAGAGAAGGTTTATGAGGGTTGAGGTAGCTTTAGAAACAATCTCAAAGGTCTTTATCGATACAGCACCCGTGATTTATTATATCGAGAATTAAAGAAGATAATATTTTTGTTTTAAAAAATCCGCAAAATTTTCAAATTGAGAATATTTGAAGCCACAATTGCCAAATATCCCACGTAGGGGCAGTTAGGCATCGTGCCCTACATACCGTCGGACAACGAAAATGGATGTACGGTAAATGACCAATTCGTCGCAAAAAATGCAACCTGAGTAAGTCAACGCTGTACCATCTTCATCAATTTGGCATCAAGATTTAACATATACTCACGCCCATAAGTCCCATTTTCCAACCCATCAACCAAACAACTGGGTAAATCCGGCTCAATTTGTTGGCAACAACTTGCTGCTGCGAGTGCGATTGTCGCTACTGTATCAACATCACCACTAAAATCGATACAGTCGCGCAATACCTCGCTCAATCGATTGTTACGCATCACAGCTGTTACTGCCGCACGAACACTCATCCACCCCTTCGAGCCAACAGCCTCAGTCCAAGCTTGTCCCCATGTATATCCCGGTACTTTTTCATCTAAGAAATTACCCAGGCCAGATTTATCCCCTAGACTATATATAAAATAGTGCGTCATCAATGCGGCTGAAACCCCTGCACTAATCCCATCAGGGGTATCGTGCGTTAATTTAGCTTGGATTATGGCTTTTTCCATCACTTCGGTAGTAGTAGGAAATATCCCAATTGGGCAAGCTCGCATTGCTGCACCGCTTTTATCGCTATGGGGACGGATATTAGCGATAAACTCTTCTCCTGTGCGCGTGACTTGGAGAAATTCATAAAACCTTGATGCGTAACCTTCGCGTTGGTCGCGGTGAAAACATTCGACAAACCGCGATGCTAAGTTTATTGGTGTCCAATCATCACCTGAAACAATTGCCTCGGCGATCGCTATACTCATTTGAGTGTCATCGGTATAATGTCCGGGTCGAATTCCCAAATGTCGCGGGTGCTGGACATAGCGCAGTAAATTGTTGTGCTGGGGGATTAGTTCAGATGCATACTCAAACCCAGCACCGTAAGCATCGCCAATCGCTAGTTCTAACAGCATCAAATCCCCCACAAATACTTATCTCAACTTTTAGAATAATATATAAGGCTGACGCAAAAAAAATTATTAAGTTGATGAATCTACCGATGCTTTAGAATAGAGAGTATTTACTATTAAGCGTTCCTCAACTTCTGCCTTCATTTCCCGCTGTCGAAAGTTAGAGAAACAAAATTCCCTTAAAAATATCCGACACCAAATATATGATTTCGCGTATTGAAGCTTTCAGATATCGCTGTTTTGACCGACTCGATCTTAAAGTGGGTCAATATCATGTTTTAGCTGGTGCAAATGGTACGGGTAAAAGTACGCTACTTGATATACCTTTATTACTAAATGATATTTTATCGCAGGGGTTAGTACCTGCTTTTTTGGAATTTGCGGAGAGCTTGTCCCCCCGGTCAGCCTAAAATCTTGCGTCAAGATGCCGCTAATTTACCTTGGTTAGTGTTAAATTTGCAACAGGAACAACCCGATTTATTTGAGACTTGGGTGGAACATATTAAAATGGCTTTGCCCAATGTTGTGAAAGTAGAAGCCATTCAGCGCGAAGAAGATTATCATGCCTACCTTAAGTTAATTTATTGGGGAAACCATATTGTTACATCGTCAGGGTTATCTTATGGAACACTGCATATTTTAGCATTAACTATTTTGCCTTACTTGCCTCAACCCCATCGCTTAATTTTTCTAGAAGAACCAGAAAATGGTATTCACCCTAGAACGATTGAGGTCGTGTTGCAATCTTTAAGTTCGGTATATGACTCTCAAGTTTGGGTGTCTACTCATTCTCCTATAGTGTTAGCACATACAGATTTAAAATCAGTAATTGTAATGCGAGGAAGTAAAGAAAATGGCGCAGAAGCGATACTAGGAAATCAACATCCGCGCCTTCAAGATTGGCAGGGTAAAATTGACCTTGGTTCGCTGTTTGCTGCGGGGGTGTTGGGATGAGAGATTGTATTTTTTTGCTAGCAGACAAAAACATGGAGGCTGCATTTATTGGTTTTTTTACGAGGGTACGTATCACGGAGTTCCATAGTAGATTCCCCTGCCGTTAGTGCCAATGAACACTAATCCGAATTGTTGAGAACTAGCCTCCATTACATTTGGGTCATCGCCGATGGGCTTGTGCGGATCTCCTATGCTCGTCCATGTTTTTCCATTATCCAAAGAACGAAAAATTCCTGACGCTGCGCGATCGCCTATGCCTGTGATTTTGCCATACAAATACAGCGCTGGAATTGTGCTTTTCGCCTGCGGTTTCCCAATCGCAAATAAATAAGCTCTCTCGACTTTGGCATTACGTGCAAAGTTTACGCCGCCATCTGTTGAGCGGTAAAGTCCGTAACCGTTGAGACTAACCCAGACTTCGCGGCTTCCCGGAACTGTTTTGAGCATTGACCAATTTTCATTCGGCAACGATGAGTTAACAATCCTAAAGGATGCACCCCCGTTGTCACTGCGGTATACTTTAGCGCCACTGTAGTAGTAAAATGTATTGCCATTAACTTTGTCTGCTGCCAGTGGTTGACCCCAGTACCACGGTCCCTTTGGCCCGTTGGGTAATCCTGATACTTTACTCCAGGAAGATCCGCCATCGGTTGTGCGGATAGCTTGTCCCTCGCTTGCGATCGCAACAAATAAATTTGGGTTGGTTGCTGATATAGCTACACGCAAGGGTATTGTATTCTGCGGAAAGGAGGAAAACTTTTTCCATGTCTGTCCGCCGTCTGTTGAAGTTGCTCCCGTATAGGTATTGTTCCAGCGGTTACCGCCGACGCGCACCATACGCATAGGATTGCTTTGGCTGTAGGCGAGGCTGTAGGTGTCTTGAAATCTAGGACTAGTGCCGCCTAACTGTGTAGACGGGTAAGTATCTAGTCCCTTGCTGTGGTTAAACCCATCAACATCCGCCACCCCGCTCAATAATACAGACCCGCGTGGAGGTGAGATTAGGGCAAAGCTAACCAGTTGTTCGTGTCCTTTTTCATAGTTGAACCAGGTAGGCTGCTGCGCGTTGATGTTGTTTGTCTGCCATGTTCCAAACCAGTCGGTTAACCAGACCCGACCAGGAACTTTTGGGTCAAATTCAATGGCTGAGGTACCTGAGGTAAAATACCAGTCCGACCACCAGGGCACTTGAGGATTTAAGGTACGCCTTTTTGGTTGCCATGTAGCTCCACCATTAGTAGATTGAAATATTTTACAATTGTCTTTATCTTGACCATACTGCTCAGAAACGATTAAGACACGATTCGGGTTATTTGGATCTACAGAAAGGGCATTAAATTTAGTTTTCGCGTTAGCTGGCGCAATATTGCTCCATAGTGAGTTAGCGTATTTGCTTACACCTAATGCGTGCGTTACATACAACACTCCGTTATTAGCTAGAGCCATGCGATTAGCCTGCGATGGGCTTCCTGCTATTTTGCTCCACGTAACACCTGTATCGGTGGATTTATATATTCCGTCTTCATAGGCGTTAGCGTAGATTAGACCAGATACCTTTTTGTTAAAAAGAATGCCAGCGATGCCAATATTTACTTTCAGCTTACCCGGGAAAGAGGTTTTTACCCATGTCGCACCAGCATCTGAAGATTTCCATAGCCCATTTAACCGCGAGCCAAAGAAGATAATATTAGAATTAAATGGGTTGACGGCAAGTCTTTCTCCTACCCACCGTTGAGCCTCGTTACCACCCATTGCCAAGTCGATTGCAAGCTTAGTCCAAGTTTGACCGCGATCGCTCGACTTAAAAATTGTCCCTGACCCACCCCCATTGTGAATGTATTTGCCAGCGGCAATGTAAACAATATTTGGGTTTTTCGGGTCAAGTGCTAGCGCTTCTCCCCCATAGTAGTTGCTCTCTTGCAGCCCAAAGCGGTCAGTTAGGGGAATCCATCTTTTATCTACTGAATTCCAACGATAAAAGCCACCGATGTCGGTTTTGATGTAGGCTAAATCCTGCTGTAGCGGATGCAGGTAAATGCCTGTAACATAACCACCTCCACCGACGGAGACATTAGTCCAGCGATACTTTGCCGTAGTGCTGCAACTAGGTAGATGGGGTGCAAGTACTATGGTAGTAACCAGCGCAATCGCCGCAATGCAAGTTGTTTTCCCCAACAGAATCCAAAAACGGCGGCTCATAATAATTAACTCGATTGCCTAACATAAAAACCAACAGGCAGAGTAAACCAAAAGGTATTACCCTCACCGAGAGTACTTTCTACACCAATAGTTCCTCCATGAGCTTCTACAATCTTGCGGCATAAGTAAAGATCCAACCCCGATCTAAATAGTTTACCTCGTGCCTGAATAAAGCTATGAAAAAGCCTTTCTTTTTCTTGGGGAGTAATGGCAGGTCCATTATCTCGCACTGAGACCTTCACTCTGTCAACTCCAAACGATGCGACCTCAAGGGAAACTTGCCCTTTCAGCTCGCTCGCACGTAGAGCATTATCGAGCAGGTTCTGCACAACCCGTTGAATCTCAAGCCCATCACCGCGAACAGTCGGTAGTAAATGAGGAATTTTATAAGTAATTGTTAACTTTTGCTTCCAACTTATATCGCTTCGGATAATCGCTTCGACAAGAATATTTTTCCAGTTCAGAAGTTCGCCGTTCAAACTCTTATCGGCTTCGATTTTATAACGAGAGACATCTAAGAGAGCTTCAACACGCTTGAGGAGGTCTTTGTTAGCCTGACTGCAATCTTCAAGCACTTCTTTCCAAGTGTCACTTACCGAACCAAAAGCTCCACCTAGCATTGCACGTAGAGTGCCGCGAGTGGCTAGCAAGGGAGTCCGCAAATCGTGGGAAACGGCAGAGATAAAATCTTCAATTTGCTCGCGTTCAGCAGTGGTTATACGCTCCAGCTTGCGTAAATTATATCTTAACTCAAGTTGGGCGATAACTTGACGACTTAAGGTGTACAATGCCTCCACTTGTTCTGAACTTAGTTGCCGTGGAATGCAGTCAATTACACACAGTGTTCCCAGCGCATACCCCTGCGGTGTAATTAACGGGACGCCAGCATAAAACCGAATATGGGGTTCGGAAGTTACCAGTGGGTTGGTGGCAAAGCGACGATCGAGTAGTGTATCCGGAACAATAAAAATGTCATTGGGCTGTAAAATAGCGTGGGCACAAAATGCTAGCTCCCGTAATGTTGAATCAGCATTTAATCCGAATCTCGATTTGAACCACTGACGGCAATCATCAATCAAGCTAATTAAAGCTATAGGAGTGCCACAAATTTGTGCCGCTAAACGGGTGAGGTCATCGAAGGCAGTTTCACAGATAGTGTCTAGAATCTCATATTGGCGAAGCGCTTCTAGCCTTGCTACTTCATTTTCAGGCAGTATAGCTTTCATTATTAAAACGGTGAAAAATTTAGGGGTAAAAGCTTTATCATATGAGCATTTCAACTAGATGCTATATAGTTACAGCGTAGACTACTTTTACCCATAATTAATTATATTTAACTACAAACACTCCAAAAACGAGCCAACCTTTAATAATATTTAGTATTGCAAGCGACGCTGTTTCAGTAAGGGATTTCCAAGAGAGAAATTATCCATAAATTTTGAATACTTTTTTATTTGGAAGTCCCTAATGCACAATTATCAACTAGACTGGTCTTGCAAGATGCGGCGTTTTTGGGTAGCCCCCGTACTCTTTAAAGCAACAGACTCAATTTGAGTATAAAGCGATTGTGGTAAAAGCCAAAGGAAATAGGCAGCAGCCACGCTTATAAGGGTACGACGCGGCTCTTGAAGGAGAATACGCCAGTTCGTCGCCAAAGCTCGATTGACTAGTTCCACAGCCATTGAACCATCTTGCAGACGTACTGCCCTGCGAGCTAAATATCGTAGTTGGTAAGCTCTGGCAAGTGTTTCCCATTGAGTAACTATTTCTGGAGCATAGGAGCGTGTTTTTTCAATTACCTTTTCCCAAGAATCTAACTGTTTGAGCATGTTTGCTGACAGCCCACCTGAATTTACTCGGTATAAAGTTAAAGCCTCAGAAATGCCCTCGATTTGCCAATCGGTCTGTATGGAAATCCGAATCCAACATTCAATATCTTCCGATTGACGAAAGTGTTCATCAAAATAAAAATCTTCTACATTACCATGAAGATTATCTGTAAATTTAATCGCTTCAAAAACTTCCTTACGAATTAGCGGAGCCGATCCATTACCAACTGGATTGCGGCAAAGTAAATAAGGAGTAGTAATTCCTTTCAACTTAGGCATTTGATACGTACCTAAAGGTTTTCCCATTTCGTCGATAAAAGCACTTCGGCTAAAACTAACACCGACAGATGGTGAACTTTCTAGGTGAGCGATTTGCCTTTCTAGCTTTTGAGGTAGCCAGAGGTCATCTCCATCTAAAAAAGCTAAATATTCTCCTTGGGCATGGCGAATACCAGTATTTCTAGCTCCAGCTAAACCTCGATTTACCTGGTGAATGATTTTAATTCTGGTATCTGTAAATTTTTGACAAATTTCTATAGTTTTGTCAGGAGAAGCATCATCAATAATAAGAATCTCAAAATTTTTATAGGTTTGATCGAGAACTGATTGCACTGTAGCAGCTATATATTTCTCGACTCCATAAACCGGAACAATTACAGAAACTTTTTTCATCATTTTGTTTCAGTCACGATTTCAGGTTGTATTATTAATATAGTAACTTTAGATACAGCAACAGAAATACTACCACATGGTTACGATCCCACAGGTTGCTGATAGCATCCAACAGAGTGGGCAAAATTATCCACTTGGCTATCCGCTTGATGTAGGAGTAACCTTTTGATAAATACTCACTGCGGTTTCTCCAATAAACCGGGATTTTAAAATAAATTGCTATATCCTAAAATACACTTTCTCTGTCGTTTAGATAATCTGTTTGAAATTTTTAGCAAATCATCTCTCGACAATATAACTTTGCTAAAGATTGTTATCGGTCGTCTAGAAGTGTAGGAAAAAGTGATTGAAAATCGGTCTGCTGCTACAGGTGGCTTGGCACGATGAAAAACATTGCGCGTGTCACTGAAAATTACTGTACCAGAATGTCCGGTGCAAGGTTTCCAATCTGATATAGGTATAATAGATTTTATCAGTTCATCTGAGACGAAACCAGAACTGTATTGAAGAGTTTGACGTAATAATGAAGTTAAATGTTTTGAAATATATTCAAACGGTCCACCATTTAAATTAACATCATTCAAATAGACTATGATTCTGACCATACGACGGTCTTCCACATCTGTGTGCCATTGCCTTACACCTATTGTTTTTCCATTAGCAATTTCCCGCCGAAAATGTGCGCCATGATAAAGTACTGGCAGACCAATATAATTTTCAATAATATTAAGTAACCGTTCTTCTAGTCCCCACAAAAAAACTTCTGGAAACTTCATTAATTTGAATAAAGGCAGACTAATTACATCTTTTTCATTAGTAGAACATGCTACTAATTCGGTTAAGAGCTTTTCGCTGCTAGCCTCTAGTCTGGGTGTCGAGGGAATTTCGAGTGCTTCCAAAGAGGTAACACAAGTTCCTTCCTGGTGCAGAGAGTCAAGCAAAGTTAAGTCTTTTGGAGGAATATTAGGTAGAGAATTGACATGTTTTTCTATTTCTTTTTTATAAATAAACTCTGCTACAATTCTCAAAATTGGAAATTGTATAAATATTCTTTTAAGTTTGTTAGGTATACGTTTAATTTTTTCTACGATCATCATCTACCCTTCCCTTTGCAAATTATTATAGCAGTCTGCAACAGGTTAGAACATGGAAATTTTGATTCGTCTCCTCCTAGTTGCTGTAATAGTTCCTGTCTTGTTGCGAGCGCTGGAGTTTTTATCCAGTAAAGCATTTGTACTTCTGAAGGTTGTAGCAGTTACAGCATCACGCAATCTTTGTTGCAGTTTTTCACATATAGGAATCCGGCTTGATTTTTGAAAAGATACGTAGGGTGCGCTGTTTCGACAGCGTAACGCACCATTATCAAGAATTTGGTCAGGGCGACCGCATTATGCTAATAAAAGGATTTTATTCTCAATAAGCTCAAAAATAGTCGCATTAATAGCTGCTTATTGATACAGGTTTAGCGTAGGCATAGCTTATCGTAGACATCGCTTTGAGTCTGAGAAATTAAACCAAACGATAAATGCTGATGATTTTTTCGTTGGTTATTAACCTTGGTTGCGATCTGCCTTAGGCGGCAGCGCTTCGCTATCGCAGGGTAATTTAGATGCGTTTGCCCTGTGATAGAAAATAGATTTGTTTAGATTATAATCAAATCAGAAAGCTGGCATTTGTATCATTTGCAGAGCCATATCAACTGCTTTAATATTATTTACTTATTTAAAAAATTACAACTTTATTCCTGTTGAAAACGATTGCTATAAGAATCTGCCTTGAGTCTTGCTAGGTATATTGAGGCTCTAACTTCCGTAAGTCAGGGTTTCGGCTATTCTTGTTTTTCAAAAATAAAATAGAATTTCTATATCAATTTGTAGAAGTATTTCGATTATGAGTAAGCTTTTTTTTGAACTGATACCAGGATTGGGGAGTCCAGAACAAAGATGTAATGGGTTGTGCCAGGATATAGAATATGGCCAATAAAAAAGTTTTATACAGCATTGGACGATGTAGAAGATTTTTATAATCTAGAAGCAAACCTTGGGAGAGCCAAGACAAAGTTCCCCAGTGGTCTCCAGATTGTTTGCTCATAAAGGCAAACCAGTAGTACATCTCACTTCTATGCCTATTGTATATTTTTGTTGGAATTTCTGGATGCCGAAGCCGAATATTTTCTACCACTAAGTTATAAGACTTTGCCATAGTTAAGGTGTTTCGGGACATACTTCCGAATACCTGACGATAACCAACTAAAAACTCTGGTACAACCTTGAACTCATAATGTTCAGCGATGCGGAGGTACATGTCAAAATCTTCTAATCCTTGAGCATTTTGTTCTTTCAACCTTGTATCATAAAGACCAACTTTCTCTAGGCAAGAACGGCGTATTAGAGGTACACTGGCATTACCAATTGGTTCTTCAATGAACATAGCTGTCAAGACGTTACCCTCCAGGTTGCACCTATGGTATGTTCCCGTGGGTAAACCCTCTTCATCAATATGATGTGTCCATGTATAGACCAAACCTACAGATTGACTGCCTTGGAGCAGGCATTGCACTTGCTTTTCTAATTTCTGTGTACACCAAATATCATCGGCATCAATTGGTGCGATATATTCCCCTTTAGACTTCTGAATCGCTAAATTTCGTGCTGCCGCAACACCAGAATTAGACTGTTGAAACAGAATTATTCGACGATCTTTCGCAGCAAATTCTCGGACAATTTCAACTGTCCGATCTCTGGAACCATCGTCTACTATGACAACTTCAATCTTTTGATAACTTTGTGATAAGACAGATTCTAATGTAGCAACAATAAATTTTTCCGCATTATATGCAGGGATAATCACAGACACTAAAGGCAAGATGTCAAAGTTAGCAATATTGGCACAAGGATTGTACAATTCCGACATAATAACTAACCTCCATTAAGTAGTTACGATACGATAGTTTACTCGATTAAGCAAGTGGTAGTAAAATTTATATCATCGGTGAGGCTCCATATCGGAGTATAGCCTCAAACTTTTTCACACACTCTATGTTTTAACTTGTTAGAGCATCGTCTCTTAAACGTCTTTTAAAAAGAACCCATCCTAACTGTCCTTCTTCTTCACATACTTTTAAATTTAGCTCATCTAGTGAAAAAATATTTTTACTAGGAAGACGCTTATTTCTGAACCGATACCAAGAGCGAGGATTCCATATCAAGGATGCAATGGGCTGCGCCAAAAGGTATAGTATGGCCAAGATAAAATATTTATACAGTATCGGGCGTTGTAGAAGATTTTCAGAATCTAAAAGCACAGCTTTAGAGAGCCAAGTTAAAGTTCTCCAATGGTCTCCTGATACTTTGCTCGTCCAGGCTAAATAGAAGTAGAATTCACTTCTAGATAAGTTGTATATGCTTTTTGGAATTTCTGGGTATTGAAACTGAATATTTCCTATTACTAAATTGTAGGACTTTTCCATGATTAATGTGTTGCGGGACATACTTCCAAAGACTTGACGATAACCGACCAAAAACTCTGGTACAACACAAAACTCGTAATGTTCAGCGATTCGCAAGGCTATGTCCCAATCTTCGCAGCCCTGAGCACCCTGTTCTTTCAACTTTGTATTGTAGAGACCCACCTTATCTAAACAAGAACGGCGTATTAGAGGTACGCTGGCATTACCAGCAATGTAGGTGTAGACCAAGGTTGTAAGAACCTTACCCTGTCGGTTACTTGCACAATAGCCTCCCGTTAATAAACCTTCTTCATCAATAAAGGCTGACCATGTATAAACTAAACCTACGGATGGCTTGGCTTGGAGCATACATTGCACCTGCTTCTCCAATTTTTTGGGGAACCAAATATCATCGGCATCAATAGGTGCTATATATTCCCCTTTAGACTTTTGAATTGCACAATTCCGTGCTGCTGCAACACCAGAATTGACCTGCTGAATTAGAATAACTCGATTATCTCTTGCAGCAAAGCATTCTACAATTTCAACGGTTCGGTCTCTAGAGCCATCATCTACTACAATTACTTCAATATTTTTATATGTTTGCGATAAAACAGACTCTAATGTTGCTCTAATAAAATCTTCTGCATTGTACGCAGGAATAATTACGGAGACTAGGGGCAAAGAATCAAAAATACTAAGATTGAGAGGATTATTCATTGTTTTCAACCGTTCCTGACCAATTATTAAGTGCAAGTTTATAGAGAATTGATATTAGCCATCTTCCAAAGCAACGCTTCCCACTCATCTAGATACTTGTCCCAAAGATTTTTCACTGATTCGCGACCTATCTTTCCCCAGGTTTCGAGATCGTGATTTGATAGTGATGCGATCGCCTCAGCTAATTTCACATCATCTTGGGGTGGGACTAAAATCCCACAGTTATAAAAGTGTTCAGTTAAACAATCTATATCAGAAGCTATGACAGGTTTCCCCGCTGCTCTAACTTCTACACCAACGGTAGCTCCAGGTTCCCAACGAGACGGAATCACCACAGCATCGCACTTCTGCAAAAAACTAGGAACATGCTCAATCCACCCACAAAATTTAACGTCATCTAACCCTTGAGCCAATTCCATCAGTTCCTTTTCCTGCGGGCCTCCTCCTCCGATATATAGTTTGACCTGCCCAGGTGGAATTAGTTTCATGGCTTTCAACAACACATCTAATCCTTTCTGCGGGCAAAAACGTCCATATGTTGCCAAGATGAAGGGGTGTTCAGGAGGTTTTGGTTTAATAGCAAAAAAATCATCTAGGTTTCTGCAAAGCTTAATTACTGTCAATCTCGTAGGGGATATTAGGCTATTTTTTAGCATCCATTCGCTCTGAGATTGGGCAACTGCTACTACCCGATCGACCAGTCGATAGGAAAGCTTTAGCATCAGGTGAAACCGAGATAATGAAGAAACATTAAACTGTTCAAATCCTGCACAGTAATGATGTTCTACAATCATTATTTTTGCATACTGGTTCAGTAGCTTCAGTAACAACAAACTTGGTAAGCTTTTCCAAGAAGAGGCATCGTTGACAATAATCACATCAGCTTGCCAGTTCTTAAAAATGGATCTATATGCATTGATGGATAAAATTTTAAAGTCAAACTTATCTACTAAGCGAGAATTCACTAAACTATTTAGAATGGATTTGACTCCACCCATTTTCTTGTCGTTCAATAACAGTAAAATCTTAGGTTTCATAGCTTTTTGGAATAAAACTTGTAATTGTAAATAAATTCGCTATTCTTATACAAATACAGAAGCTAAGGGAAGAAGGACTACTAGCTTTATCTGGTTGTGACATGTTTCGGTTGTTCCATCAATGCCCATATCCCCTTTTCAGTGAATTGCCGAATACATAACTAACGGCCCAGATACTGAAGATAGGTTGCGCCACTAGCTGACAAATAAGTACTGCTGCGGCTACCCAAAAAATGCCCCATTTGACAGCAACTAGTAAGAAAATGGTGAATAACACAGTAAAAATTAAATTCCAGTAGAGAACGATATCTGTTTTACCTACAGTTTTTAGTAGTAGGTAAGTCGCATTAGCAAGCGGTAGTGGTAAAGCTGATAGACAGATAAGTATCAAGATTGGAACTGCCGTTACCCACTTTTGTCCAAAAACAATTGGCACGTAAAACGGGGCTAAACTCGACTGTAAAAGAATGAGTGGAACTACAATTATAGCAGTGGATTTGAGACTACTAAAAAATCGTTCCTTAAGTTGCTTTAAATCTCCACGAGCCGCACAAAGATGAGGAAATAAAGCCGAAGTAAATGCATTCATGACATTTTGACTAATCCCTAATCCAGCATTAAAGGCAAAATAGTATATTCCTAAAGCGTTAATTCCTAGAAAACGTCCAATTATTAAATAATCTATATTACCTCTTAGCTTACCTAGTAACTCAACGCCAAGTAAATCTTTGCTAAAATTAACAATTTCCCGCCAATGGTCAAGCTTAAAGGACTTAGGCGGTCGCCAGGTATGATACATATTATTGATGACAATCCATATTGGAGTTGTTAAAACAGTGGACAAGACTACAGCCCACATTCCTAAGCCGAATAGCGCCAAACTTATAGTGAGAATATTGCTTAATATAGACTGTGTAACATTACATAATGCTGTAATTTTTAGTCTATTTTCGCGTTGAATCAGTGCAGACTGAACCATGAAAAACGGCAGCATTAAATAAACTAAGGCGAGAACACAGATGGGTAGAATAACTTGGTTATCTTTATAAAATAAAGCAATCGGAAAGGCCGCGACACACTGAATAACACAAAGCAAGGCACACAAAATCCAATTAAGCCAATAGGAAGTGTCACATATAACTTTTAGTTCCTGTTCATCTGCTTGAATAATCTTAGCTCCAATGCCATATCGTAGAGTAAAAACAGTTGTAAATTCATAGGTAGTTAAAACAACTGCCACTAACCCATAATCGTGGGGGTTAAACATACGAGCTAAAGTAAATGTTGTTCCCAAGCGGAAGATACGATTTGCTAATTCCGCCCCTCCTAGCCAACCAACATTACGAACAAATTGACTGGATAATTGTTGCTTCAGCTTCTTGATTAGCATTACTATTATGTGGATTATACATTAAAATTTTCCGGTAACTAACCTCTAAATAGAAGTTGCCTGAGTGTGCTTATCTAAAGATATACTAGTCTGAATTTCTCCTTTAAATGCCATGCCCATTATTACCAAACCGGGCCAATAGAGGTAAGATAATATTTCTAAATTTTCACCAAATGTATAGAGAAATAGGATTAATATCATGCTCAAACCAACTTTTGCAGTTTCGTTTTTTTGAGCTTTAATCAATAAATCTAAAAAACTACATAACATCGGAAAAGCTAAAGCTATAACTCCTACAAAACCCTTGACAAATAAAAGACCAAACCAAGTATGGTGAGAGCCAATGGGCATATATTCCACTAAATGCGGTCCTTGTTCTACAACGCCATGTCCCCATACAGGTGCTTCATTCTGCGAACGTTCGAGGGCAATTTTAGCTAAAGTTTCACGAACTCGAGAAGAGTCTGGTCTAGCTTCTGTGAATTTCTGCTGAAAAGTTTCATAACTATTGAATATAGTGGTTATGATTAGACTACCGATAAAACTGGTAAAGCCTAAAGTAATTAAAACGAGTGGGCGAGCTAAATTCGTTAATACCCAGGTAAGTAAAAAAACTACTGTTATGCATAATAATGCCAAGCGTGAGGCGGAAATAACACACATGAAGATACTACCCGCTATACCTATCCAACGCCATTTTTTATTAGTTTCTTGTAATGCCATAAAAAAGTAAACATTACCCATAAACCCTAAAGCTGGTGCCCAAGGAGTAAAAAGTCGCCACCTGGGTAACGCATTGCTGGGATCGATTTCGTAAAGCCTGAAGGCAAAAAACTCATCGCTAGGTCCACCGACAATTCTTAAGGGAGAAACATAAGGCATTTCTGGTAAGTGGAGTAGATAAGCCAAAATAAATATAGGTGAAAAAAGCAATGTTTGAAAACAGACGATACAAGCAGCCCGCCAGAGTAACTGAGGTCGAATTTTTAACACGCCAACTAAAGGAAATACAGCGAATAAAGCCCAGCCTTTAGCCCAGCCAATTGAAGATTTAATTAATAAGCTCGGACTCAAATCAAAGTTAAAATGTCCTATAATCAAAGCTAATTCCATAATTAACATTCCCCCAATCCATATCCAAGTCGTCAAAGGAATCGTAATTATTTCATCCGGGGGTGTTGCTTGTGTTTGGTTCCACAGCTTCTTGCATAAATAAATTAATAATATCCAACCTATAACTGACCCGACAATATAGAGACCACCAATAAGATAAAAACCATAAGTACCGATTATCGAATACCAAATTATGCGTTCAGGAAAATTAATGGGCTTCATGGCAATTTTTATAGCACACTAGGGGTCAACAACTGGCTAATAATGCACCTAGTTATAATCGGCTTGATTCTGAATATTTATATTCAACTCAATTTAGATATCTAAGTTTCGCGTTTACGATCGCGAAGCGGTTCCTTCGGAGCATCGCTAACCGCGGTATTGCGCTTCCTGCGATCGCGCAACCAAAGTAACACGATTCCAGTGGTCGAAAGAAAAGAACCAAGACCCGCACCTAGATAAACATATGATTTTTTTGGTTCAGTAGGACTATCGGATAAGCTAGGTTCTGCGACAACTTGAATAAGTGGATAAGAACCAAAAATATTCGACTTGCCAATATCCAATCTAGTCAAAGTAGTGGAAAATACTGCCTCAGCAACTTGCATATCTCGTTTGAGGGCATCCAAGTTAGACTCTTGCAGTGCTAGCTTTTTAAGCCTATTCTCAAGCAGGTTGATTTGTTCGTTTATTGCTTGAGCTTGAGCCATAAGTCCTTTTTCGTCTGCCTGAACAGTAACTACTTCTTGGAAAAGAATTTCCTGAGCGGAGCCAGAGTTAGTACTATTAAGGTTTAATTGTTTTAGAGTTGCCAAGCTGACCTCCTGTCCCAGAAGAGCTTGACCCCGCGCTAGCAAGGCGGATTGAGTAGCGTCTCGCTTGGCTCTCTCTGCAACGACTGTAGGATGGTTTGGTAAAAATTTAGATTCAAAAACAACTAGAGCCGCGCTAGCTTCACTATAATTTTTTAAGTTCTGCTGAAATATCTGGTCTGTTTGAAGGGTAAAAGCATCTGTAGCTTGGGGCGCAGATAGTTTTAAATTAGCCGATAATTGTTTTAAGCGAGTACTAGCCTGTTGCTGAGTAGCTAGTATTTCGGCTCGTTGTCTACGCAGTAGTTCAATATTTGTTGTTAGATCCTTAATTTGATCTTCAGAGTTCAAACCTGAACGCGCTTTGTAATCGGAAAGACGTTTCTGAGCGATTTGCAATTTTCTCTGCGAGGAATTAAGACCTGTTTGGAAACCTACATCTCGTCGAATCGCTTCTTGAAATCTAAGTTCATTAAGTCTTGTTTCAAGGGCTTTGTAAAAAGCTAAGGATTTATTCCGGGCTTGATCGGGACTCGTACCTTTGAACTCAACCGTCATCATACTTGTGTTAACTAATACCTTAATTTGTGGGCTACCAAACTCTCCTGAAGACATATTAAGTTTAGCTGCTGCTGCTTTCAATACAGGTTCGCTTACAGCAATAAATTTATAATTTTCTCTTGGGTCTTGGGAAGAACTTGAAGAGTAAGGAGACGAATTTTCATAAGAAGCTTGACCAATGCCTGGTAAACTAACATTGGCATTTGACCCCGCTCCTGGTAAATTAATCGCTGAGGAACTGGTATAAATCGGTGGTGTAACCTTTAAATAAAATAAAGCTGAAGCCCAAAAGACGACATTAGTAGCTAAACCTAGAAGTAAGTAATGCGACCAACGTCCTTGATTCGCTACTGATTTATTTGATTTGCCAGGGTATCCAGAGATTTCTACATAATTGGTCATTAAAAATCCTCTCAAGTCGTCAACTGGCGGAATTATAGAGCCTAAGTAAGGTTTACGATAGTCCGTATGTTATCAAGCTTTTTTAGAAAATGCTTATCCATTCCGGAACTGAGCAACTGCATGGGGTGTAGCTGGGAAACAGAACCTGCACGCACCATTGCCTGAATATATAGTATATTTTAAATTGCAATTGTTAATGTAGTTTCCCTTGAGAACACCTACAGAAAACACTACCTGATGGCTGAAATTAGGCTTGATGCAGATAGCGTCCGATCGGAGAAATAAAATTATCCACTAAGCTATCCGCTTGAACGTAGTATTAAATAGTATCAAATAAAAACTTATCTACTCGATTTTTTTAAGAGTATTTACGTAAAATCTCTCTCAAACTCACCTAAATTCTGTGTTCTTTGCGTTCCAATCAGGTTAGTTTTCCGTTATTGCTGCGTAAGTCCTATTGAAGCGATATTCCTTTTAGGAGTAGCTTTGCGTACCTTTGGCACGCTAAAAGCGATCGCGCAACGACTCCGCTCGTAGTATCGCAAAGCAGGGATGAGCCAATACCCCTTGGGGTCAACTTAAGCCGAAAACTTGTATAAGTAGGTAAGCTGCGATCGGATGATAATTCGCTCTGGGAGTATCCCAAGCTTTCGTAACACTAGCATAATACGTACTTTGAGCTTAAATAGCTGGCTTAATAAGTCTTAATACGATGTGTTTTGCTTCGTTACCCAGTTGGGAGGTATGGTAACAACGAACGTGGTCTGGGTTACTGGTTTTTTTTATCGGCATAGTCGAACGCTTAAGATCGACTTCGGCTAATTTCTCAGCTTTATGGCTCTTGACAATCCCCATAAATCCCCAAATTTTCATACATCTATACTAACCTTCCAAAACTCATGAAAAATCTTCAAGTTGGAACCAAGGAGAGTTCAATTTAAATATTAATACTTAAATTAAATTCTCTTAAATTAAAATTAATACTGAATTTAGACGTTTAAGGCTGACATTAATTTATTTTTATTTGTCTTATTTTTAGAGAACTCGGTACTGCTGAATTATTACTTATGTTTTAATGTATACTTTAGTGAAGAGCTATTTTCAGTTAAAATTATGACTTAAGCAACAGCAATAAGAAGCCTTGACACGTTCACCTAAGCAAAGCCAGTCTTCTTGGGACTTAGTGTTCCTCCAATCTTTGCGGGTGTCCGCAGGCTACCTACCACTAAAGACACATCAGCGCTTCCTTCGCCTATCTTTGCGATGTCTTCAACGAACCCGGTTTCTGAGGGCACGAAGGTTCATAGGGTTTAAGAGGCTTTTACTTAAGTCCTAGAAATAACAAATTTAGAAGTAAAAAATTCCGTATTAGTAATTAATGTCTACTGATATATATGTTTAATTGGGTAATTTAAGAATGATTGCTAGTACATAAAAGCAACGTCATTTATAGCACGTTATCTACTGACTATTGATTACTAATTAAGCTGTCGCGTATTTAAATTGCACCCAAGGCAGGATCTGGATGCCCATCCCGCTCATCGTTTTAATAAAGTAGACTGTATAAATTCGAGCTATTTTAGCTTAATATAGTGCTAGTATGCGGAATTACTTGTATCATAATATAATTCTCTCGACAGAGTTTAAGAAAATCTAGTTAGTATATTTTTTATTTGAACCCTCTTAACTTAACGTAACTTATGCTTAAATGGTTAATGTAAGAATTTGTATCAACATTCATTCGTCTTGCTAATATATCAATCGAGGTAATTAAGTTATTTATTATTGATGCGTTTTCAAAAGTTGAAGAGTAGTTATGTGTAATATATAGCCGTGGCTAGGCTTTATAAATACTAAAAACTCTGTATTGGCAAAGCCGTTAAACCATATTAATTAATATGCCATTTGCCATTTAGTGCTTAATGTTACTTATAAAAAATTATGGACTTGTTAGATAATGTTAGCTATTAATTTAGTACGTTTACTAACTAAATTGAGCTTAAAAAGCCGTTTATTCGCGCCTTTGTCTATTAGCTCTTTGGTACTAGCTTTATTGATATTAGGGCAACAAGGCTTGAACTTATGGATTGCACACCTCAATCACCAAGCATGTAACTCGGTAACTGATAGTTTACTAGTGGAGCATGAAGGAAAACGTTTGTTAAACGTTCTTGTAAATAGCGAAAGAACCTTTAACAAGGATAAAAATAAGGGGCAGATTGCTTTCGACAAAAGCTTCAATAGCTTATATAATCTGGTGCAGGATAATCCTAGCCAGATGAAAGAACTCAATAAAATCAAATATATCCATGATTCTTGGGAACAAGAGTTAAATCGAAAAGTCCTTCCTGATGCCAGTAGCTATACCCCAATAGAAAAGAGTTTATTTGACTCATTACGCACTCATATTCAAATTTTGATTCAACGTGAGGAAGCACTTCTAGCCGAACGTAGGTATCGCCTATATAAATTAACTTATATAATCTTAGTTATAAATATTGTCAGTACAGGGGCGATTTTGGTGGGAGTAGGTTTGAACCTCTGGCTTTTGCAGCAACGAATTAAGCTTCCCCTACACAAGTTAACAGAGGTCGGTAAAGTTTGGCGGTCGGGTCAAATGGAAGCCCGACTTGACTATTCGTCCAGTGATGAAATCGGACAGTTGGCAAGAATTCTCGACGATGTGGCAAAAAAAACTAGCCATCGCCAGGAATCTATTGAGGTGCGTAACCAACAGTTAGAGGATTTGATTGGCGCTCTTTCTCACGACTTACGTACTCCGCTGCTTGCCACCCGCACTACCTTGGATGCCATGAGCCGAGGAGCTTTTGGTTCGGTAAATGACACCTGGAGAGAAGTTTTTGAAGAGTATCGCCAAGCGAACGAGGATATTCTCAAGCTTGTGGAAGTCCTCTTAGATGTCTCCCGTTATGAAGCCAATGGTGGCGCTCACTTGAACTGCGAACCCCTTAATTGGGAAAAGATTTTTGTGAAGGTGATTGCCCAGATTGAGGGTTCTTTAAAGCGTAAATTACCCATCACCTTAAAAATCCCTCAATCGCTGCCAACCGTCCACGGCGATCGCTTAGAGATTCAACGGGTTGTGCAAAACTTAGTTGATAACGCTGTGCGGGTAAGTAAGCCTGACAAAGAAATTTTTCTTGAGGCAGCGTGCCTTGGAGAAAACCAAGTGCAGGTTTGCGTGCGCGATCAGGGTTCAGGAATTGCGCCTTCTGACAGGGAACAGCTTTTTCAGCGCTTTATTCAGGGACGGGGTCGGCGTGGAAAATCTGGGTTAGGTTTGTACTTGTGTCGTCAAATCGTTGAAGCTCACGGTGGCACTATTGGTGTCGAAAGTTGCCCCGGTAAGGGCAGCACCTTCTGGTTTACCCTCCCGGTTCCTACATCTAAGGCTAAGTTCAGGCATGAAAAGGACATGGAAAAAACATATACGAGGGTATAATAATGCCCGATAATGACGAACAGAAAATTGTGCGGATTTTATTGGTCGATGACCATGCTTTAATCCGCCGAGGTATGACAGGTCAATTTAGCCTTCAACCCGGCTTTACTGTAGTTGGAGAGGCAGTTGACGGCGCACAGGCTATTGAATTAGCAGAGCAACTCCAACCAGATGTTGTTTTGATGGATATTGATATGCCCGTCATGGATGGGATCGCAGCTACGCAGCAAATAAAAAGCGATCGCCAAACCACTCGTGTTCTTGCCTTGAGTGCGTTTGATAGCGATACCCAGGTAATGGGGATGCTCGCAGCTGGTGCGGACGGTTACTGCCTTAAGAGCATAGAATGGGAACAACTCATCGCTGTCATTCAATTGATTCTCCAAGGTGGTGCTTATTTAGACCCTCAAATAGCTCAAAAAGTGGCTCGCATGTTCAAGCCTATAGTTGTTTCCTCCGAAGTTTCTACATCTGAGGTAGTCCAACAACCAATTCTCAGTAATCGCGAGCGTGAGATTCTTGCACTTATTGCCAAAGGATACTCAAACCAGAAGATTGCTAACGAACTCTACCTATCATTAGGAACTGTCAAGTCCTATGTGCGTATGCTCCTTAACAAACTTAGCGTTGACGATCGCGTTCAGGCAGCAGCTATGGCTGTGCGCGAAGGATTAATTTAAAGCTGGGAAAATGTTTTGTAAACAAATATACAAATCAGCCACTGTAGTAACCGATAGTAGTTCCTCATCAATAATCTGTTCTGACCACAAAATGTAGGGTTGATTTATCTGGTGCTGGAAATCCTCAGGTATAGGTAGACATAACACTAATGCATGGGGGGCAAATAGAGTTATATCCTCAACTAAGGGGATACCGTAGTAGGGCAACACTTCTAAATTCTTTTTCAGGCAGTAGCTGCTGATACGCTGCACAGTAGTAACATTGCTACCAATGACCATAATTCGATGCCTTTCCATAGCAACTACAATTAATTAAGGAATTTTGCATATACAGGACTGACACAGAACAAAGTACTTATAGATAAACCGAAAATAAGAAAATTGGACTTGGGGAAGTTTCTTACCGACTTTGAAAAGCGAGAATAAGCGCAGGGCTGTTTTTTGAATGAGCGTTCTGAATCGAATCAGCGCAACGATATTGTCAGGGCAGGGTTCCCATTGATATCAAATATCAAATATCAAAATTAATGTAAAACTCCAATGTTTGATGTTAGTAAAAATTATTACACAGGGGTGCAACGAAGTGCGATCGCGGAACTCTACCACTCTGATTACATTATTATATATCTACGATATAGCTAAATAAGCCTAGTATGGTGCAAGAAATGTTTGCATACTACTACCAAGCGGATAGCTAAGTGGATAATTTTATCCCCCCCCTGAGGATGCTTTATACATAAAGCTCTAAATAGCCATCAGATAGTATTTTTCACGCTATCTAAGGCGGAAACTATACTAAGACTTGTAAATATAAATATCTCAGGTTATATCAGGTCTTTGTATTGTGGTTTAAGCGTCTTCATGTAATGCAAGTATGTTAAAAACTTCGATACATAAAAATTGCCGCCTGATTGTAGCCATTTTGTCATACAAGCAGTTGAACGGGCTTAATTATGCTGGTATGTACATTCGGGTGAAGCGCACAACGCCACCTATGTTTTGAATTCCAGCATTTACCAACTTTAAATGACGAGCTTCAAATTATATGGCAGACCGAGTTAGTTTTCTCAACACCCATTTCGATCGTATGTCCTTGTCTGAAGCAATTGAACTGTTACTGGGACGAGTACTCAAGCGGCAAGGTGGTCGCGTGTATTATGGCAACGCGCATACTATGGTAACTGCGGCGAAAAACCCAACGCTGGCAGAAGCGTTGGAGCGCAGCGATTTATTATTAGCGGACGGAAGTGGAGTTCGCTGGGGTAGTGCTTTGTTGGGTACACCGTTGATATATAACCTCAATGGCACTGACTTAGTTCCATCTCTATGCAAAAATGGGGCAGCAAAAGGTTTATCAATCTATTTTCTCGGTGCGAAACCAGGTGTTGCCCAACAGGCAGCAGCTAACCTAAAGAAAGCGTATCCTGGCTTGGTAATTGCAGGAACTCAGCACGGCTATTTTTCTGAAACAGAAACCCCACAAGTATTAGAAGCTATCCGAAGAACGCGCCCGCAGTTGCTGTTAGTAGCAATGGGCGTGCCAAGACAGGAAATTTGGATTGACCAATACGCAACCCAACTGCCTGGGATCACTTGTATGGGCGTAGGAGGTCTATTCGATTTTGTCGCTGAACGTGTAGCGCGTGCGCCATATTTCATTCGTGCTATTGGTATGGAATGGCTATGGCGACTAGCAATGGAACCAAATCGCCTTTGGCGGCGTTATATCATAGGCAACCTTGTTTTCTTAAGTTTGGTAGCGACCAACGCCTTCAGCCCAAACCAAGGCGAACAACCAACATAAGAACAGAAAATTCGCGCTTTTCAAGTCCCTTAGCGTACAAAGTGGAACTTTGATTACTATGTCTAACCTTTCTACTTCCCACCCCGTTCCGAGACCAGTTCTGGATAATGCTTTTACTGTCGATTTTGCCAGACTTCCAGTTCATCCTTCTGTAATTAGCAAGGCGAAGCGGATAATTGATATCCTGGGTGCCCTATTCGGGCTAGGAATTACACTAATCCTAATCATTCCCATTGCTATAGCCATTGTCATGGATAACCCGGGTCCAATTTTCTACAGTCAAATTCGCTATGGTCTGAATGGACGACCCTTCCGCATTTGGAAATTTCGTTCTATGACGATTGGAGCCGATCGACTCAAGCATCTGGTCAATAACGAAGCCAAAGGTAATTATATCTTCAAAAATGAGAATGACCCTCGGATTACCCGTGTCGGCAGGTTTCTCCGCCGCACCAGCTTAGACGAGCTTCCCCAGTTCTGGAACGTGCTACGAGGGGAAATGAGTTTAGTCGGCACTCGTCCTCCTACTCTTGATGAATTGATTCACTATTCAAGTCACCACTGGCAACGCTTGAATGTCAAACCGGGTATTACAGGCGAATGGCAAGTTAATGGTCGCTCTAGCGTCAAAGACTTTGAAGATATTGTTCGTATGGATCTAGACTACCAACGCAAGTGGTCTGTTGCCCACGATATTAGATTGATGCTAAAAACTTTTAAGGTTGTGCTAGATAAAAACGGCGCTTGCTAATTGCTTTAACCTGTTTTTCCTGGTAAATTGAAATTAATTCCTCTAAAAATAACTTGGATAGAAGAACAGAATTGCTCGCAGGAGCCGACATCTCGATCGGAGTTTGTAATTATTTTTACCACATTTATTAATCCTACGCTGGTTGTATCTACAGTTCTGACTATTTAAATTTCCGACTTTTTTATTCTTAGAGGCTGTTTGAAAAGTATAGTTTTTGTCATGCTGAATGGAGCAAAGCGGAATGAAGCATCTCGACCCCAACGAGAAATCTAGATTCTTCGCTTCATTTCATTCCGCTCAGAATGACAAATTATACTTATCCTGGACTTTTCAAACATCCTCTTATACTAACCTTTAAAGTACGATTGTATAAATCGAATGCGATCGCTCTTTTAAGGTTATTTTTTTATTTACCGCGACCATCAAAATAAATTTAATTTCTGGATTCTTTCGTCGGGTACACTTAAATTGGATTCAAAGCGCGACTTTCTTATTAGGGGATGAAACGCAAATTTTGATTGTGATGTATAGTAATTCAGCTTGAATTTTGTTGGCGTACCCCTTCGGGGAGGCGAACGCCAAGGAATAGCGCTTACGCTTAAAATAGTGCGTATTTGTAAGGTGTGTTACGCTACGCCAACAAGAATCTTCCGAGGAGTTCTATCTCAGCAACCAAACATGAATTTAACATCTCCAGGTTGATAGTTATTGCAACCTTGACGACCTACTTTTTAAACCACAAAATCTATTACTTGCAAAGGTTTTTTGTTCTTCAAAGCTTGGTTTTTGCCATTGCTAAAGTCGATCTCTGTTACCAAATTAGAACTTAGAGATTCTAGAGAAAAAGGTAAGCGAATAATGTTATACCCCAAGTAATCCACAATCTGCGAACATGCAGGTCAGTAACGGAAACTAAATTGTCACAGGTAGTACTAAGTTTTGTCTTTCATAATACAAGTATGAGCTGCTTAAGTATTCTGTCAATCTACGTATTTTAAATAAATAGTTATATTAAATACTTAGTGTATGGCTGAGTAAATTCATTAAGGAGGGTAGGGGCGGGGTCTCCCCGCCCGAATGGTCTCCCCGCTAACACAAATTACAAATAGAAAATCACCGTTCCATCACAGTTGTCCGCGCATAAGCTCGACACAACTTATACTCAAGCACTTTAATTTCTTAAAAACGAACGAAATTAATGCAATTTGATACAAATTAAAACTTTACCATATCTGCATTTCTTAATAAATATAGATTTAATGCTAGGCATTGAAAAATAAGCTTGCGCCACTAACTTTTATACATTTATATATCTAAACAAACATTAAAAGAAACTTGTAAAAGTCACAATTAAAACTTTTTTAATTTAATACTTCTTTACAATACAAAATAACGGCTTGTAAAGTTTTGTTTCACGAATGCCCAGGAGAAGACAATGCTTGAACTGATTCCCAAGTTAAACGACCATAATTTACCTTATCCCGACACCCTCCACCCCATCGTCGTCCACTTCGTCATCGCAATGGTGTTGTTTTCCGTCGTGTTCGACGTAATCGGCTACTTTACTAAGAACTCGCGCTTGTTTGAGGTCAGTTGGTGGAATATGTGTGTCGCAACAGTTTCCATCTTTGTAGCGATTATTTTTGGTCAATTTGAAGCTGGTTTAGCAAAACCCTACGACGTAGTTCAACCAGTCTTGAACATGCATACCTTGATTGGCTGGTCGCTGTCTGGAGTAATTTGTGCGATTACAGCTTGGCGCTACGTAATTCGTTTGCGGACTCCCGATCAACTACCGATTCCTTATCTAGGCGTTGGTTTGGTATTGGCAAGTCTTGTATTTTTGCAAGTATATCTTGGTGACGAACTCGTTTGGATATATGGTTTGCATACAATTCCAGTCGTTCAAGCAATCAAAGAAGGAGTACTGTAAATGAATGGACTGATTGAACAATTGCAAGACAAACTGGGTGCGAATGGACTTCCCTACATCATTCCCATTCACCCAAATCTAGTTCACTTGACTTTAGGATTATTCATTATCGGTATTACCTTCGATTTCGTTGGGGTACTTTTCCCGCTTCAACAACCCATCTTCAAGTTTTTAGCCCTGCCCGCAAAACGTAAAGGTTTCTTTGATGCTGGTTGGTATAACATGCTTGCTTCTGCCATCATCACATTTTTTACAGTAGCGGCAGGCATTTACGAAATGATGCTGGCACAACCACCAGCAGATATGAGAAGTGCTTGGGGACTCCAAGCAATGGAAACGATGCTTTGGCATGGAGTCGGCGGAGTTTTTCTACTGGCTATCATGGTTGGCATGACTATTTGGAGAGGATTGCAGCGGTTCGGTTGGCGTAAAGAAGAAGACCGCCAAGTCCAGTGGAGTTACTTAGTTGCAGGACTAGCAATCATGTTTGTTTTGTTTTTACATGGTACATTAGGCGCACAGCTTGCAACCGAATTTGGCGTACACAACACCGCTGATTCTCTTTTACGCTTAGGTAAAAATCCTAACTTGTTATTGAAATAGTCGTTTGTCCTTTGTTATTTGTCTTTTGTTATTTGTTCTTTGTCTTAAATAATGACCACTGACTACTAACCACTGACCACTGACCACTGACTACTAACAACTGACCCCTGACCCCTGACCACTGACTTATGACTATCCGGAAGATTTTAGCATTGATAGTTAGCGCTCTAGCATTAACTATAATCAGCTTGTGGATGGGACAGGCAGCTTATTCCTGGTTCCCCGTACAAGCAGCAGCAGAATCACCTTTGATTGACCAACTCTTCAGTTTTCTTGTCGTCATTGGTTCGTTTATTTTCTTTGGTGTTACTGGAGCTTTGTTATACTCGGTTCTCTTCCATCGTGTTGCACCCAATGATATCAGCGATGGTCCTCCAATCGAAGGTAACATTACCCTCGAAGTCGTCTGGACAGCGATACCTATTGTATTAGTTGTTTGGATTGCTAGTTACAGCTACCAAATCTACGACCAAATGTCGATTCGGGGACCGATGGAGATGCACTTGCACATGCCTTGGGGGATAGAATCAGCAAATGCTGCGCCTTGGTATAACTTTAACGAGCGTAATAAAGGTAATAAGCATAATAAGCATAATAATACTATTCCGATACCTGATAGTACTCCTGTACCTGTCGTAGAACCAGCAATCGACACCGACAAACCCATTGACGTTATTGCCAGACAATGGGCTTGGGAATTTCACTACCCCTATAAAAACGTCTCCAGTACCGAACTTCACATCCCTGCAAATCAACGAGTTCATCTTGCATTGCAGTCTGAAGACGTTCTCCACGGCTTTTATATTCCAGCATTCCGACTCAAACAAGACATTATTCCAAAACGCACGATTGACTTTGAATTCACTCCCATTCGTGAAGGTAAATACCGTCTCATGGATTCCCAATTTTCGGGTACATACTTTGCAGCAATGGATGCAAGTGTCGTCGTTGATTCCCTCGAAGATTACAAAAATTGGTTAAATGTTGCTGCCAATCGAAAACCAGCCCCCGCCAAAAACCAAGCAGCAGAAGAATATGCTGCATCTCAAGCAAAACCTTTCCAAAACGGTTGGCAATCAGTAATACCACACGCACCTCCAGTAGTTAATTACTCAAATTAAATGTCTTTGCCTTTGTCCTTAATTATTCCTGAAGAAAAACAATTGACTACTAACTACTAACAACTGACCACTAACAAATGACTAAAAATAAAAATGACAGACATCAATGTTGAAAGACCTTCCAGCATTGCGATCGCTAAACATCAGCATTTACCTCCCGCAACCTGGAAAACTTACTTCAGTTTTAGTACCGACCATAAGGTAATTGGCATTCAATACCTTGTTACCGCATTTCTATTTCTCCTAGTTGGTGGCATTTTTGCAATGGTGATGCGGGGTGAACTCCTCACTCCCGAATCAGATTTAGTAGACCGTACCGTGTATAATGCTATGTTTACCATGCATGGTACAGTCATGCTATTTGGTTGGACTTTCCCATCGCTTGTAGGATTTACAAGGGGTCTTCAAGAAATGATGCTATAATATTAGTATTAATAAAAAAGATTAAGAGTCAAATAAAGTAAGCTTTTTCCAAATTTTAACAGGAGAATAATTTTATGAAAAACTGGCAGACTTCAGAACAAGAGGAAGCTCTAAAAAAATACAACGATGACCTATTACAAGACGCAAAAAACCAATCAAAATTGAGAACAGAAAAAAGATTAACTAGTCACCAGCCATCAACGGGGACTTTAAAAAATCTAGTTGATTCGCAAGAACAATAATTTCAATTGACTTTACGCAAAAAAGCTGCTTCACGGGCAAACCGGGGGGCGGCTTTTTTATGGATTTTCATCAAAGTAAGCAATCAGTAAGAAATGCAAGGCTCTCATTTTATGAGATTTTAGGGTAAATAATCCACATCTTTTTTCTCGCGCAGAGGCGCAGAGGCGCAATAGGCGCTTCGCCTTCCCGCAGGGTAGAAGAGGCGCTTTTTGTGGTCTAATTAAATGAAAACTGCTGTAAGTGAAATCTTTTAATTTGCCTTGTTTTTACTCTCGGCTCAATTTCTGCTTACTTCTTTATAATAGCGCATCTCGAAAATGCAATAGCTAAAAATCTTTAAATATCAACATTGGAGAGGTTTATAGATATCTGCTTATAATATTGACAGGGTGAGTATCCAAAGGACAAATCGCTGAAATCAACTCACAGTATTGTTCCGCAGACATACCGAAATTTGATTCTGATAGGTGCGTTAGATGAGTTGCGCTGATTGACTTTGGTCTAAGCTCGACTTTATCCAAAATTAAGAACTTAGTTTCCTTTACCCGGCAAAAACCCTAGATGACGGCAAAAACTTTTTCCATATCACTGATTATCGGTGAAATCGAAAAGGTCAAACAAGCGTCCACAAACGTTTCAGCGTAACCCTAACGTTTTGTAAAAATGGATAAAGTCGAGCTAACAAGAAAATTCCTTGAAAGTTTGATGAATGACTTTTAAATAATATTGATATTGCACGGGTTGATAATAATGGAACTATTATAGCGGTTCTCAGTTTAATGAAGTACACTAGCTTCGTCCAAGATGTAAGGGCACAGCACTGCTGTGCCCCTACGACTGTACCTCACTTGAGAGGGAAACGCTATAATATCATACTGAAAGATATTAATAAAAACCCCCGCGATACTTGCCAATGTTAACTAGTAACAACTTGTGGAGTAATTTTTTTGTTAAATTAATGAAGACGCTTCAGAGGTATTTTATGAAAACAGAAAGTTTAGCAGAAGCATTACTGAGATTGGCATTATTGTATTCAAAAATTAAGCATTTAGACTTTGAAACAAAGAAAAAAATCATGGCGAATCCAGAGTTGCTATCGCAGTATGTCAACGAGCGTAACCTCGATAATATCGCCGTTTAAAACTGTGACGTTTTTTACAAATCTTTTATATAGTTGACTTTTTGTATCTTCCGGCAGGGTCTCAAAGAATTCAAAATCAGCAAAAGCATCTATTAGCTCTTTCTGCAAAGAAGTTCCAAATTTTAAAACTTGAATATTTTTCTGTTGTAAATGCTGGATTTTCAAGATAGTTTTTTCAATAGCTTCATCGATGATTGCATCCAACGGTAACTTTTGCAGAACATCTACTTTGTTTTTTAACTCAATAATTTCCGGGGAATCTACTGCATCAGGTTGCCGCGTAACGACATAGTTTTTAATTTCAATAGCTCTAGTCGTCAAAGTATCGTCAACGGCTGCGATGACCCTGTGCAGTGGAACTCCGGCTTTGTTTTTGCAGACTGAATCTCCATATATTCTCCGCTGTTTGCACCGAACAGCCATAGCTTTCTTTTTGTCGTGAACATAAACTTTTCCACCGCAACACCCGCAAATAATTTGTCCAGAAAGTAAATAATTGCCTACAGCATCGGCACGTCCAATTGAACCACCAAAATTATTACCCCACAGCCGTTTATTCTCAAGCAATCTAGCTTCGATTTGTTTGTAAGTTTCTTTGGAAATTAATGCCTGATGGGTGTTTTCGCGGATATCCCACTTTGACGAGTCAGTACGATTATATTTAACGTTGTATCTGGTGTGACCTTGCAAGGTCGGATTGATAAGCCAACCGCGAAGCCCTGGTGGTGAGAATTTAATATTATATTCTTTGATAAAATGCTGAATAGTATTTCTTAGACTTGCTTGGTTTGATAAAAAATATTCAACGATTTCTGCTGCAATCTGCCAATGGGTTTTCCCGGAAATATGCAATGTCATATCCGGGGCGTATTTCTCATTGATTCGCGCATAGCCAAACGGTGGGGTTTTGGCTTTGTTTTGTTCCTTAAAATATGCTAAACCTTGATTAGTCCGATTTTGTAGCAATCTTGACTCAAATTCAGCCAATCCCGCCATTTGATTTAATGAAAACCAGCCAAAGGGTGACGATGAATCATCCACTGGTGCATCTAAAACGATCAGTTTTACGTTCATCTCCTCGAACATCGCCATTGTCCGATGTATCGTAATAACTGACCGCGCTAATCTATCGAGCCGTGTAACTACGACTTCAGTCACGTTTCCTTCGCGGCACATTGCCAACAGTTTATTAAAGTTTTTTCTCTTGTCGTTTTTTCCCGACTCTATATCTGAAAACATTAGCATTACTCCCGCTTTGTTGACTCTCGCGGTTTGTTGAACCAAAGCGTCTTCTTGTTCACCCTTGCTTACCCTAACATAACCGACCCGCATAAATTCACCAAACTCGTTACCAGAGCAGTTTATCACGGAAATATCCCTTGTAAGTTCACCACTCGTAGGATTTTCCAATTATCTCGTACCCTTGATGATTGGTGCAAGAGATATGGCATTCCCGCGCTTGAATGCTCTAGCATTCTGGATGGTGCCAGTTGCCGGCGCGCTGTTAATGGCAAGCTTCTTTGTTCCTGGCGGTCCTGCCCAAGCTGGTTGGTGGTCGTACCCGCCAGTTAGTACCCAGAATCCTACTGGTAACTTAATTAACGGCGAATTTATTTGGTTGCTCGCAGTAGCAGTATCTGGCGTATCCTCGATTATGGGTGCTGTCAATTTTGTTACCACAATCGTGCGAATGCGTGCGCCGGGAATGACCTTCTTCAGGATGCCTTTATTCGTTTGGGGTGTTCTCAGCGCTCAAATTATTCAGTTATTTGGACTACCTGCATTGACTGCGGGTGCTGTCATGCTGCTGTTTGATTTGAGTGTAGGAACGGCATTTTTTAATCCTGACCGAGGTGGCGACCTTCCTTTACCATTATCCGGCTAAAATAAAATAATTGAGTTAGTAAATTTAAATGGAAATTTCAGGGGAAGTCATCGCCTACGGTCGCGTTAGTACTGAGGAGCAAAGCGAAGATGAGGGCGCTTTGGTCAAGCAGCTGCGTAGGCTTAGAGAAGTTGGCGCAACACGAATATTTTACGATATTGCCCAAAGGACAAACGATAAGCGTCCGGGAATCAACGACGCGATCGCCTATATAGAATCAAAACCAACTGGCTCTATCGATAAGTTGCTATTTACACGATTAGACCGACTATCCGCATCACCCGTACTGTTTTATCAGTTGGTCGAAGTTTGCAGAAAAAAGCGGGTGATTATGGTAGCGCTCGATGATTCGTTTGATGTCTCCACTGTTGGGGGCGAATTTTCGGCAGATGTTCGAGTTGCGATCGCAAAACACGAAGTCAAAATGATTTCGCTACGGGTACGGAAAGATTTAGAAATTAGAGCGAGATCGAATAAGCCCCATTACTTCGCTCCATTCGGTTATAAGGTAAGTCCCCCAAATTACGACCGCTATGAAAAGGACACCACCCCGATAATTTGTTTATTAGATGGGAAACGTGAATTGACCGTCTTCGATGTAGCGAGATTGCGAATCGATGTATTTTTTGATCAGGGCACGGTCAGGGCTTGCGCTAAAAAGCTAAATGAAATATTTGGTGTTTCTAGAAAAAACCCGGTTATCCAAGACAAGGGAGAGCAAAATACTTCCGTTACTGATGAAGAAATTTCAAACGACTTATGGCAGAACAAGCAGTCCGCAATGGTGTTCGGGAATCGTCTGTCTGTTACCTCCACAGGGTTACAAACTTGGCTGACTAATCCCGTACTGGCTGGGGGAGTAGCGCGAGGTGTTACGCAATCTAAAGAGGGAAAAAAACACCCAAGTCCGCGCAGTCAATGGGATATTACGTGGCACGTTCACGACAGCGAAGCGGTAATGACTTTAGAGGAACGCGATCGCATTTTAGAAATGTTTGCGCGTAATGCCCGCAATCGATGGGTGTCCGACAGCGATAAGGTTTGTAGCATATTTTCGGGTTTGATTCGGTGCGGGCAATGCGGCGCGTCTTGTTCAGTTCAAGGGACTAAATTTCGCAAGCGGATTAACCGCACCATTTCTTACTTCCAGTGCAACTACTACAGGAACAATGGTTTGTGCAGCAATAAAACAATGATTTCCGATATTGAAGTTGAAGCTCAATTAATACCACAAATTGTAGCGCAAGCTGAAAAGTTAGCTGCATTAGGAGAGGAATGTGACTCTGTTCTAACCGACAGTCAACAGGTTATCGAATTGCGTCGTCAACTTTCCGTTCTTGAGACAATCGCGGGAAATAACCCGGCGATTATTAAGGCAAAGGAAGATATTCAAGAACAAATCGCCAACGAGATTGGTAAAAACAGCAACCAGCGTCGCCAAAGCATTATTTCCCGCGAACGTATTATCGCTGGGTTCTCAAACCCTCAGTTTTGGGCATCGATTGACAACACTGCTGATAAGAAGCGCTTAATCAGTAGTGTTGTAGCTTTCATTCGAGTAGATGCAAAGAAAATCCTCGAAATAAAGTACAGGCATTAAGCAACCCGGTCAGGGGTGGGATTCTTGGCTTGCTTTTCTTCAAACGCGATTATCAGTCGCGCAATTAGTTGCGCTAGGGTTTCTTGTTGGGGAATCGTCTCTCGTTTCTGCATAATTAATCCTGAGCTATTGGCTGAAATTTTTCTGTTAGCCGCGAACTGACTTGTCAAAACGAGGAACATTGCCTTTAAAGGTAAAGGTTGTGAATTTATTGCAGACTCCCATGTACAGCCGTGATTGCGATCGTAGGGTAATTAATACGGCAGCCCGACCCAGCCTTTGAAGATTTGGAAGCGCTTGCTGATGGGTGTAATTTATTAATCCTGCCCAATACCCCCGATGCCTTGGCGATGGATGTTAAACTAAAAGTTAATATCTCTAGCAATTGCTAATGTAAGCAAAATAATGGTTTGTATATTTTAAGGTTAGAATGGCATGATGTATAGACATTACAAGCTTGATTGTAAAAAAAGAAACTAATGAATTATCCAGAGTATTTTCCAGATAACTGTCCCCCAGATGAATCTGATATTGCTTCAGGCGAATTCTATAGGTTTATTAAAAAAAGTCATGGAATACCATTACAAGAAGATTTTTTGTCATGGCGAGAAGAAAACCTAACCAAGCCTTGTCCTACACAAATACCAGAATGTCAAGCTTGCGGAGTATCTGTTTATTCATCATTAAATGATGTTATAAATCTCCCTAACAGAATTCCTAGATTTAGAAAAATGAAAGTTGCCAAGGGTTCTTTAAATAGTGATTTAGGAAGAATTAAAAATACACCATCACTCAATACTGGAAAGTCTCATCATACCTGGTGGATACTAGAAAATGGTGAACCTTGGAAAATTTTTAAAATAATTGACTTGAGTAATGAAAATCCCAATATATAAGCATAAAAGTACATTACAATGACGAGTTTTTTACCGGAATCAACAATGCTAGGCAAACTGGAAATGATAGAAGTTTACGACTTCTACGATAAGCCTGCATTATTTTCTTGTAAAAATCAGTCAGGACAAATTTTTATTGTACTCTGGGTTGACAGTTCGGAAGTATCAGATATCTGGTTATATGCCCCAGTATCTTCAGGTAGATTTAAGGACATAAGAAAAGGAAAAATTGAATTAAAAGATATTTTTATTAATTCAGAAGATGTTTTTGTATATAAAGTAGTCACGTCATACGAAGAAAACTTAAATGCTGAAGTTACTACTGTTTCTTGCGAACAAATAGAAGATGATTATTTGCCCATATCTGGACAAGTAATTGAAGCAGAAGGGGATTTTAAAGCTAGTAATATCGAACAGATATCTTACAATAAAAAAAGAGAAATTCTAGACTTGATATTAGAGTTTACAGAAGAAACAGTAGAAGCTCCAATAGGTGAACTAGGATTTATATTGTCTTCATTACAAGAAACAATTGATGCTATAGGACAAATCAAACTCGGAAAAACAGAAAGTCATATAATACCCCATGAAGTAACACAAAAAACACAAATTTTTATATCTAGTGTATTTAGTGGTTCTTTTGGAATGAGACTAGAAGGAATTGTATACGAAGAAGACTTTCTAGGTGAATCGCTATTAGAACAATGTATTAGTGAGTTTATACACCTAATTAATCTTGGCGCGAATGCAGACCAATTATGCGCCAAGCTATATATATTGAAAAAGAAAACAGCTTTTAAGTATAGTGCGTTTTTAAATGCTTTAAGCCGAGTTGGAATCAGTAAACTTCATATAGATTGGGCATCCCCTAAAACTGGTATCAAAGAGTCGGGAGAAATTACTTTAGAGACAGTTTATAACACACTTAATGTTATTAATAATATTAAACTAAAGACTGAAGTAGAAATTCAGGTAAACGTAAAAGTAACTATGGTGAATTACAAAAACAGAACCATTAATGTAGAAGATATAAGCTCCAATAAAAAATACAAGTGTATTATTTCAGATTCTGCTACTAGAGATGTAGATACTATTAGTAAATCATTTATATATGTTGCAACCATTCAAGATTATGTCATATTATCCCCAGTTGTTGATAAAGAGAAACATGAGTATGAGCTATTAAGTTTAAAACTTTCTCCAGACCAAGAAAAACGAGGTCAGTGATAGCAAGATTGGTGTAACATAAGGTTTTTGAAGGCCGGACAGCAGGAAATTGCAAACTTCTCGCTTCAATGCCTAGTTGCGCGATCGCTAAAGCGCAACTAAGCACCTTGTGAGTTAATTTATCTTGTGGAGTGGGCAGGAAAGCCCGCCATACAAGAGGTTAAACAGAGGTCTTTTCGAGAATCGGTGATTTTTGCTGCTTACGCAGTGTAACAGTCGCGCCAACTCCCAGTACTGCTAGACCTAGTAATGAGCTAGATTCAGGTACTGAAGTGCTGCCACCTCTGTTGACGTTTAACGCTTGGACGCGACCTTGGAAGAAATCGACCACATAAAGCTTATTATCTTTGAGGGCTGTACCACCTGTCCAGTTAAATCTGCCTGGAGTGAGGTCAAGAGGGTTGCCGATTGGAGGATCGGTTAATCCTGGAGGCGATACAGGGTTGCCTGATGCATCGAGGGCAGATTGACCGTATGCAGTCAGGAAGTTACCGTTTTTATCGAATACCTGAACGCGGTTGTTGATAGAATCAGCTACATAGATATTATCTTGGTCGTCAAGTTCAAGACCAATTGGCTGAAGAAACTGTCCGGGTGCGCTGCCTTGTGTACCAAATGTCAACAAAGGTTGACCATTTGGATTGAGTACCTGAACGCGGTTGTTAAACTGGTCAGCCACATAGAGATTTCCAGTAACGGGGGAAATTCTTATACCTGCTGGTCCTTGGAACTGCCCAAGACCAGTGCCAGAAGTGCCAATGCTACCAAGCAGCTGGCCGTCAGCAGTGTATTTATTGATCTTGTCGCCGCTATAATCACCCACATACAGATTGCCAGCTTTGTCGAATGTCACACCAGATGGTCCAAAGAAAAGCCTACCTGGTATGAGACCGGTAAACGATCCAAAGGATCTAATAAAGTTACCCTGAGAATCAAACTGACTGATGCGGCTATTGTAAACATCACCTACATACAGATCCCCAGTTTGCGGAGAGAATTCTGGAACTGTTGGCGCGTCAAACTGTCCAGGTCCTGTACCGCCGGAGCCAATTGCTCCAAGATAGTTACCAGTAGGACTGAATACTTCGACTTTGTTACCGATGTTGTAGTTGGGAGTACCGTCCGGGTTAATACCGCGACCGTTACTTACGAGGATATTCCCTTGGCCATCTACCGTTATGCCTTGGGGAACGAATAGCTCTCCAGTACCGAAACCAGGGCTACCATAAGACTTATCGTAAGTTAGCTCTAGAGAGAAAGCTTGAGCCGCTGTTGCTAATACCATGAATCCAGCACCAAGAATGGCAATTGACATTTTAACTAATTTCATGGGTTGAACTCCTGTGTGTGTGAATTTAATAGACGCAAACGTATAGCAGTGCATATCGACGTGCTAGAGCACCACTTCCTCGGTCAAAGACTGTGAAGTTTTTATTGATTTAGCCTATGGTGTGGTAAGTGGAAGACTTGTAACTTTCTATTAATTACTATAAGTTACTAGTTGAAAAAGTAAAAGTAGGTACTTTAAAGTAACTAGGGTACGCAGGAGAAACTAGATAATTATGCCCCTGTCTCAGGAATCAGTCAGTAGTTGCCCGGTAGGTACTTTGTTAAACCTGCTTGGCGGACCTTGGACTTTCTACATCCTTTGGATTTTAAGAAACAATGGCTCCACTCGCTTTGGTGCTTTAAAACGTCAGATAGAAGGGATATCGTCAAAAGTATTAACTGAGAGATTACGGATGCTTGAAGATGCAGATGTAGTCTACCGCACCTATCTACCTACCATCCCCCCGCAAGTAACTTACGGCTTAACTGAACGGTCGCAAGACCTGATCGTAGTTCTGGATCAACTTGCGGCGATCGCGCATAAATGGTATCCACAAGAACGCAAGGATATCGATTTAACAGTAGGCGATCGCGATTAAAGCATTAAATGCCGGATAGTGATAGAGGTGGCGACCCAGTACTATTCCAACATTTATTCTGGTTCTACTCGCATCCTGCGGTTTACGTGATTATTCTGCCCATTTTCGGGATTTTCTCGGAAATATTCCCGGTTTACTCGCGCAAACCATTATTTGGTTATCGGGTTGTGGCAATTTCTTCGCTGTTAATTGCTGGGGTCAGTGCATTTGTTTGGATTCACCACATGTACGCTAGTGGTACTCCTAACTGGATGCGGATTGTGTTCATGATTTCGACGATGTGCGTTTCCGTACCAACTGGTATTAAAGTGTTTGCTTGGGTGGCGACAATTTGGGGCGGCAAAATCCATCTAAATACACCAATGCTATTTGCGTTAGGTAGTTTGATGATGTTTGTTTTCGCGGGTATCACAGGAATTATGCTGTCTTCGGTTCCAATTGATATACACGTTAACAATACTTACTTCGTAGTCGGCCACTTCCACTACGTTCTCTACGGAACAGTAACGATGAACTTGTTTGCAGCCATCTATCACTGGTTCCCGAAAATGACCGGACGTATGTACTACGAAGGTTTGGGTAAATTGCATTTCTGGTTGACGTTTATTGGTCTGAATATTAACTTCTTGCCGATGCACCCATTAGGCTTGCATGGGATGCTACGAAGAGTTGCATCTTACGACCCTGAATACACTTTTTGGAACGTTATTGCTAGTTTAGGTGGGTTTTTGCTCGGTATGTCTACACTGCCATTTATCCTAAATATAATTAGTTCGTGGATTAACGGTGAAAAAGCGCCTGATAATCCTTGGCGGGCAATTGGTTTGGAATGGTTGGTGTCGTCTCCTCCTCCTGTAGAGAACTTTGAAGAAATTCCCGTTGTTATTTCTCCTCCCTACGGTTACGGTACAAACGAACCGTTAGTTGCAAGTTCGCGTCATCACGAATAAACAATAGACAATTGCTGTTAAGACGGTGCGTTACGACGAAACGTCTAACGCACCCTACATATTCTACATATTCCTACTCCTTACTCCCCATTCCCTCTTCAATCATGGATAGTTCAATCGATACGCATCATGTAGTCGAACACGAACACGACGAAGAAGGCAATAAAATGTACGGCTTTATCGTATTTTTGCTTTCTGAAAGTGTGATTTTCTTGAGTTTTTTCGCAGCTTATGCTGTTACTAAGTTAAACACTACCCAATGGTTGCCACCTGGAATTTCAGGACTGGAAATTAAAGAACCTACCATTAATTCTGTAATTCTGGTTTCGAGTAGCTTTGTTATCTACTTTGCCGAACTAGCTTTGAAACGCCATAATCTTTGGGGATTCCGGGTGTTAATGCTGGCGACAATGGCAATGGGCAGCTACTTTTTATACGGTCAAGCTGTAGAATGGGGTGGCTTAGAATTTGGTTTTACCACTGGTGTATTTGGTGGTTTGTTCTATTTACTAACAGGATTTCACGGATTACACGTTTTTACTGGCATTTTTTTGCAGTCAATTATTTTGGTTCGTTCGTTTATTCCGGGAAATTATGACAATGGTCATTATGGGGTAAATGCGACTTCGTTATTTTGGCACTTTGTCGATGTAATTTGGATTATTTTGTTTCTGTTGATTTACGTTTGGCAGTAGTAGCGATTTAATCGTAGAAAAGTTACATGTAACATACTAGAACCCCGACTTCGTAAAAGTTGTCGGGGTTCTGGATTTACTTAATTTTCTACGCTTTTAACAATGATTCTCCACCATCAATCCAAACTTCAGTACCTGTGATATGGCTCGATGCATCAGAGGCAAGAAATAATACTAGTTGTGCAGTTTGTTCTGATGTTCCTGGTTTGCCATCAGTCAAAGGGATTTTTCCTTCAGGAAATTCCACGGGTTCTTGAATTTTCTCTAAATCTCGTCTTTCTGTATTTTCACTGATATTTGTATCGATAGCACCAGGGCAAATTACATTGACGCGGATGCGATGCTTTGCTAGTTCCAATGCGGTCATTTTTGTAAATGCCACTTGTGCAGCTTTTGAACAAGAATACGCGGTTGCACCACTATTACTAAAGATGCGGGTTCCATTTACTGATGAAGTGATGATTATAGAACCACCACGTTCTTTCAAATAAGGTACAGCGTATTTTACTGTTAAAAACGTGCCTTTTAAATTAATATTAATCGTCTTATCCCATTCTTCGGGTTCTAATTCGTCAATTGGTGCCCACACACCGTTAATACCAGCATTAGCAAAAACAATATCTAATCGTCCCCATTTATTAATAATTTCTTGGGTAGCTTGTTGCATGGCTTCGGGTTGAGAAATATCAGCAATTAATGGAATTGCTTCACCACCCATTTGATGAATCTCAGTGACAGTTGCTTCGAGTTCGTCTTGAGAACGTCCGAGTGCAGCAACTTTTGCACCTTCTTTGGCAAATAAAATTGCTGTCGCTTTGGCAATGCCAGAACCTGCCCCGGTAATTAATGCTACTTTATCGAGTAACTGCATATAATTTGCGAATGCGCGATCGCTATTTGGTTAGTAGTTATTTGTTAGCAGTTGGATTGAAGGCTAACCACTAACTGATAACCTCATCCGCACTCGAAATTCATACTACTAATGGTAGATGTTTTTAATGTATCCTCTATGACTAATTGAATAGAAGAATCACTGCTTAAAATCTAAATCCCCAACTTATCAGTAGTAGTTTTGTCGCTTGGGTTTGGCTGACGCGACAACAGGGGGAAGCTTTACTTACTAATTAGGCTCCCCAACCGACATAATTATTTTTTCAAAAACTCCAGTCAAAATAGGCAAAGTTTATAAAGGTTATGTAAAGCCTAGATATATACCATTAGTAAGATGTCTTGAGGTTGTTAGTTGTAGATACTTCTTGAGAGACTGCGATCGCATCCAGTCAACAAAAATTGCCTTCAGGAGATCAAAAGCGTGTCCAAGCCACCTCAACCGTTGTTGCAACAACCGATTCAGCGCATAGCAATAGTGCGATCGCTTCGTGGTTTGGGCGATACGCTTTGCGCGATTCCAGCGTTACGAGCATTGCGTGCAGCTTTTCCTCACGCTCATATTACCCTGATTGGTCTAGCTAAAGCGCGATCGCTAGTGCAACGTTTCGAGAACTATATCGATGAATTCCTCGAATTTCCCGGCTACCCAGGTATCCCAGAAGTCTCCCCATCGGTTCATCAATTACCAGCATTTTTTGCTCAAGTTCACTCTTCACCATTTGACTTAGCATTGCAGATGCACGGTAGCGGTCTGATTACTAATTCCTTTACGGCTTTACTCGGTGCTAGAGTCAATGCTGGGTTTTACCTCCCCGGTCATTTTTGCCCCGACCCATACTACTTTCTACCCTACCCTGACGGCGAACCCGAAATTTGGCGACATTTGCGGTTAATGAACTTTTTGGGAATACCGCTTCAAGGGGACGAACTCGAATTTCCAATTCAAGAAGCAGACTTTTTGGAATTGGGTAAAATTCCAGAAATGCGCTATTTACAGCAACTCAGATATATCTGCATTCACCCTGGTGCTAGCGTCCCCGAACGGCGATGGTCTGTAAAACAGTTTGCGGAGGTTGGCGATGCTCTAGCAGCACGCGGTTATCAAGTAGTGCTAACTGGCACAGCCGCCGAAGCGCATTTAACTGAGGTAGTTGCTCAAAGAATGCAAGCCCAAGCAATCAATTTGGCTGGCAGAACTAGCTTGGGGGCAATGGCTGCACTATTAATTCACGCAAAGCTACTAGTTTGTAATGATACGGGAGTTTCGCATTTAGCAGCAGCATTGCGCGTTCCGAGTGTTGTGATATTTAGTAACTCGCAACTTTTACGTTGGGCACCACTCGACCGTCAACGACACCGTGTTTTAAGTTTCGAGTTTCAAGTTCCGAGTTCCGAATGGATTGGAAGTTTTTCTGGAAGGGTAGAAAAACAAAGTACACTTGTATCTGCCAAGCTTCCTGTTACTCCAGCGATGGTAATGGGGCAAGTTGAGGATTTGTTGGGTCAGCAGGTATCTTCAATCAATCCAAACAGCCACTAACTACTACTAACTACTACCCACTACCCACTACCAAATTAACGGTACTTAGTTATCTTGCTTAAGTACCCAATCTAAGTATGCTAGAATATCGCGGTCTTCGTTGTGTTGTAGCATTTTATCAACGCGGTCTTGGATGTTAATGCTGTCTTTCTCCTTCAGGCTTCTCGCGGTATCTTGCGAGTTGTTTTTGAGTAGGTGATACAGTCGTTCGAGATATTGTTTCGGTAAAGTAACCGTTATCTCTCCCGCGCCGAAACATTCTAAATTTTTTGTAATCATTTTTGCCCCGTACTTGAGTAACCCTGTTTCTTATCTTACAATTTTTCTTGCTAGTCAATATCTATAGATATTGCACTAATAGCTGATATTTATAAACCGAGAAAATACGGAGTTCTTAAAAGTGCATTATTTCTCTGTGGTATATAATTACAAAGATAAGTAAAATTTCGGAATTGTATAAGTAATATAAATGTTCGGGAATAGATTATCTGGCATCAAAAAAGACTAAAATACCTACTCCCTTCTTCTTTTGCTTTTCCCTTCCTTTCGGATATAGCAAAAAATGCCTTCAGAGAGATGTTTCCCTCGGTAATATCGAGTATAAATAAAAATCAGTGGGAAGTTATGTCCCTGGAAAAAGGAGCGAGTAGATGAATGTTAAGGTAATTTTGGGGTTATTTAAGGAAACGTTTGAGGAATTCAGCAAAGATAAAGCTTCAAGGTTAGCAGCAGCGCTATCATATTATACGATATTTTCGATTGCACCACTGTTGACAATTGCAATTGCGATCGCGGGTGCAGTATTTGGGGAAGAAGCTGCAACAGGTGCGATTAGGAAGCAACTTCAAGGTTTAATTGGTGATGCAGGTGCTACGGTTATTCAAAATGCAATTCAAAATGCTAGTAGACCTCAACAAGGGACAATTGCTTCGTTAATTAGTGTTGCAATTCTTATATTCGCAGCAACTGGTTTATTTACGGAATTACAAGATTCGCTAAATACAATTTGGGAGGTACAACCAAAACCCGGACGTGCAGTAAAAACCATGTTTCGCCAGCGATTTCTATCGTTTACTATGGTATTGGGAATTGGTTTTTTACTTTTAGTTTCGCTCGTGGTGAGTGCAGTTTTAGCATCCATAGTCAGCTATTTTAGTAACGTGCTTCCGGGTGGTGATTTTGTTTGGCGAATTGTGAATTTTCTGCTTGGGTTTGCCGTCACCACAATATTATTTGGACTAATTTTCAAAGTATTACCCGATGTGAAAATCACTTGGAGTGATGTTTTGACTGGTGCAGCAATTACTGCACTATTATTTTCCTTTGGTCGATTTTTATTGGGTGAATATCTTGGTCGAACTAGCTTTAGTTCAACTTACGGTGCAGCAGGTTCGATAGTCGTAATATTAGTGTGGGTTAACTATGCTGCTCAAATTCTCTTTTTTGGAGCCGAATTTACTCAAGTTTATGCTCGCAGATTCGGTTCGCAGATAGTACCCACTAGAAATGCCGTTCCTCTGACTGAAGAAGCTCGTCTCCAACAGGGAATGAAACCAAATCGGAATGAAAGCGAACGTTTACCAGGTAGAAAAAAGGCATCTTCTAACTGGTTAAATCGTTTAGTTCGGCAATTGAAGTCTAAAACTTTTAAACGAAAGAAGAATAATTGAAAATAATGTGTTTTTATCTGAGTTTGAATTTTGCAATCATTATCGGATAAATGCACTTCACCTCAAACATGGGTGCTAGTTGAGAAAAAACGTTTATGAATCCGATATATTATACACAGGCTTATTTGCGGATTCAAGGTATTGTGTTTTATTGATAATGACTATCAACCCATTACAGAGGATGAATTGTGGTATACCAATTAATTGAAAAAGAAATTGAGATTAATGGTTATAGGATTTCGTATGTATGTCGAGGAATTCCTTCGACTTCAACACCAATATTACTTTTACATGGTTGGGGTGTTGGTTTAGAACCATATTACGAAGTTATTAATTCGCTTTCTCAATATCATAGTATTATTGCGCCATATTTACCGGGTTTTGGTAAATCGAGCAACATCGAATTAGATTGGAACTACAATACTTATGCCCAGCATATAATTCAATTAATTGAAAGATTAAATATCCCGAAAGTTCATATTATCGGACACTCTTTAGGTGGAGGAATTGCTGCAACTATAGCTGCAACTGCACCCCATTTAATTGATAGCGTTATTTTAGTAGGTAGTACGGGAATCCCAGTAGAATCATTGCCGTTAGTTCTACCAAAAAGAGCAATCGAAATGACTGCACAATTTCCCCAAATCAAGTTTCCACAGATAATTCAAATTTTTCAAGGCTTTTCGTATAACTTATTTTTTAGAGCTTCAACTGTTATCTACACTTTATTACTAGCATTACAAGCTGATATCGAACCTCTCCTGTCAAAAATTGAAGCACCTTGTTTATTGTTATGGGGTACAAATGACATGACAATACCCATAGATATAGCGCAACAGTTTTTAGATAAAGTTAAAAATTCTCGATTAATAACAATCGATGGGGTCTACCATGAATGGAATATTTTATTTGTAGATAAATTTACAAAACTTGTGGTAGATTTTATTAGTGAAGTAGAACTTCAACCACATGGAGATAGTCAACTGAAATGGAAAAATGGTTAACTGTTGATTGGCACGCAATATTTGTTCCAAGTATTCCCATTATGGAACTAATTGTACGCGGTTCAATAGTATATTTAGCTTTATTTTCAGTATTACGTTTCTTACCTACCCGACAGTTGGGAACTTTAGGAATAACCGATTTACTTGTAGTTGTGTTGTTTACCGAAGCTGCACAAAATGCAATGGCAAGTAATTACACATCGATTACGGAAGGGGCTATTCTGGTTGGAACTGTAATTTTTTGGAGTTATTTACTCAATTGGTTGGGTTTTAAAGTTCCCTGGTTTCAACGCTTTCTCAATCCTCCACCCTTGTTGTTAGTAAAAAATGGTCAAACTATCGAACGTCACTTACAACGCGGGTTGATTACTGAAGAAGAGTTGATGAGTCAATTACGCCAAGAAGGTATAGAATTTTTGGCAGATGTGAAGAAAGCATTTTTAGAAGCTGACGGTAGCATTAGTGTTATCCCAGTAGATTTGCAACATATTCCAAAAAATAAAGCAAAAAGTATTTTTGGAGGGATGTAAGGTTGGCACTCCCTCTATTTCCTACTCCCTATTCCCTACTCCCTCAATTAAATGTAAAATATGAGATTGTAATTGATGGCGGACTGTGATAGAGCGTTATACTTTGCCCGAAATGGGCAATCTGTGGACAGAAGCCTATAAGCTTAAAACTTGGTTGGATGTAGAAATTGCCGTTTGTGAAGCGCAAGCGGAGTTAGGTTATATTCCAAGCGTTGCGGTTGCAGAAATTAAAGCAAAAGCGAATTTTGACCCAAAGCGAGTGCTAGAAATTGAGGCTGAAGTCCGCCACGATGTCATTGCTTTCTTGACAAATGTGAATGAGTATGTAGGCGATGCGGGACGTTACATTCACCTGGGAATGACGAGTTCAGATGTGCTGGATACAGCTTTGGCATTGCAAATGGTTGCGAGTTTGGACTTAATTTTGCAGCGACTCGAAGATGCGATCGCAGAGGTTCGCGCCAAGGCAACCGAACATCGGTATACTGTGATGATTGGGCGATCGCATGGCATCCACGCCGAACCAATCACGTTTGGGTTTAAATTAGCTGGGTGGCTTGCGGAATTATTGCGAAACCAAGAACGTTTGCTAAATGTCCGCAAAAGCGTTGCTGTCGGTAAAATTTCCGGTGCGGTGGGAACTTACGCCAACATCGAACCGCGTGTCGAAGCATTAGCCTGCGCGAAGTTGGGACTCCAACCCGATGCAGCATCGACGCAGGTTATATCAAGAGATATCCACGCCGACTACGTGCAACAATTAGCTTTACTCGCCGCTTCTATCGAACGTTTTGCAGTGGAAATTCGCAACCTGCAAAAAACCGATGTTCTCGAAGTCGAAGAATTCTTCTCAAAAGGACAAAAAGGTTCTTCGGCTATGCCGCATAAACGCAATCCCATCCGTTCCGAACGTTTGACCGGGATGGCACGGATGATTCGCGCTTACGCTGTAGCAGCTTTAGAAAATGTCGCACTGTGGCACGAACGTGACATTTCCCACAGTTCGGTTGAGCGAGTAATGTTACCAGATGCATGTATTTTGACGCACTTCATGTTAGTTGAAATTACTGAATTGATAAAAAACTTGCTAGTGTATCCCGATAACATGGCGCGGAACATGAACTGTTACGGCGGTGTTGTTTTCAGCCAAAAGGTAATGCTGACGTTGGTAGAAAAAGGAATGAACCGCGAAGATGCATATAAGGTTGTGCAAGAAAACGCACATGCTGCATGGAATCGACCGTCAGGTAATTTCCACGACTTGATTGCTAAAGATACGCGGGTAACAGATAAATTATCATCCGCAGAAATCGAAGCTTGCTTCGACCCGCAACATCATCTTCAGCATTTAGATGAGGTGTACCGGCGTTTGGGAATTTAGGGAGTAGGGAGTAGGGAGTAGGGAGTTAAGAGTTAGGAGTTAAGAGTTAAGAGTTAGGAGTTAAGAGTTAAGAGTTAGGAGTTAGGAGTTAGGAGTTAAGAGTTAAGAGTTAAGAGTTAAGAATAAAACAACTTGCGCTTTACCCTTTACCCTTTACCCTTTCCCCCTACTCCCTACTCCCTACTCCCTACTCCCTTTTTTTGCGTTTATGCCTGAAATCTTAATGAAAGTGGGTAAGTTTAAATAAATACCTTTTAATATAGTATAAAATTCTGCTCCCGATATCATTATGATTGAAGTCCTCGCCGCACTTTCTGCATCTGCGGCGGCAGGAATTAGAATTGCCCTGCCTCTGCTATTTATCGGATTGATGCAAGGAAATACTCTTTGGTCGCAAATTCCGATTTTGTCAGGAATTTCTTCACCAATTTTACTCGGCTTTCTTTGCAGTTTGTCGATAGTTGAACTGTTTGCCTCGAAGAAATTGATGGGACAAAGGCTATTACAAGTAGTTCAATTAGTTATGAGTCCAGTTGTCGGGGCAATTATGGGGTTAGCTTTTGCCCAAGCAACAACTACTCCTGGATGGTTGGTTGCACTAGTTGGTGGAGGACTTGCTTTTACACTTCAACTTGTCCAGGTCGGCTGGTTTTTTCGATTGCGAGGGTTGCCATTGTGGGCTGTTTTTATTCAAGATTTTCTATGCGTTGCTTTGGTGGTTTTTGCGTTTAATGCACCTTGGCAGGGTGGTTTGATTGCCTTGTTGCTACTGTGGTTGGCGATTCGCAGCGGTAGGAGTTGGTACGATTGGTATCGCAAGGGACAGAAAAAAAGGATTTTATAGCTAGTGACAAGTCGTGAAGGTCAGATCCCCGACAACTCCTGCGAAGTCGGGGATCTTGAAACCCCTTTAGTGCAAAAAACCAATCGCGTGTAACAAACCGCGCCCGGTTAGTAATTCAATTATTAGTGCAATAAAGCCAAGCATGGCAATTCGACCATTCCACACTTCTGCACTAGTGGTAATTCCCCACTCCCAACGTTCTTGAGGATACATTCTCGTCCCTTTTTTCATTTGGGTGACTTGCGATAAATCCAAGCTGGGTGCTTCTAGTGCATTAACAACCAGGTCTGCTAATGCTTTGATAAATACCGGGTGCGTATTCAAAGCGGGGACGCGACGGAAGTTGTGAATTCCCGATTCTTCAGCAAGTTCTCGATATTCCATGTCGATTTCTTGCAGTGTCTCGATGTGTTCGGAGACAAAACTGATGGGGACAACAACTAAATTTTTGATGCCTTTTTCGCCTAAGTCCTTAATTGCGTCTTCGGTATAGGGCTGCAACCATTCCACCGGACCAACACGACTTTGGTAAGCTAGGGTGTGCGAATTTGGGCGATTAAGGGTATGCACGATCAGTTCGGTGCATTCCTCAATTTCTTGTTGGTAGGGGTCGCCGGCTTCTTCGACGTAGCTTTTGGGCACACCGTGGGCACTAAAAAAGATATGCGCTTCGTCAGGGTTGGGCAGTTGGTCGAGTTCCTGGGCAATGAGTTGTGCCATCGCTTCCAAGTACCCTGGTTCTTTATACCAGGATGGAATGACGGTGTATTCGATTTTTTGAAGTTTTGGGTCAGTTTTCCACAAACGTTCCAGCAAGCGGAAGCTAGAACCGCTGGTGCTGATGGAAAATTGCGGATACAAAGGTAAAATAACTAAATTTTCAATTTTGTCTTGAGTGAGCGAAGCGATCGCTTCTTCGGTGTAAGGATGCCAATAACGCATTCCAATATATATATCAGCATCTTTTCCTTGTGCGTGCAACTCGGAGCGTAAGGCTTCCCCTTGGGCTTCGGTGATGCGTCGCAGTGGCGAACCGCCGCCGATTTGCTTATAATTTTCTTGCGATCGCGCTTTTCGCCGCGAAGCAATAAACGATGCTAAAGGTTTTTGCAGCCAAGGAAATGGTAGGCGGATAATCTCCGGATCGGAAAATAAATTGTACAAAAATGGACCTACATCCTCCAACTTGTCCGGACCGCCGAGATTAAGTAATAATACGCCTACACGACCCATAGCAGTTATTCTCCGCCAATCTTATTTCAGATTTTTTACTAATGTTAACAATACATCTTTATTAAATATATATAAATATACAAGTTATTGGGGGGAAAGGGTAAAGTTGGGCGTAAAGGGCTAGGGGTAAGGGATAAAGAGTTTTCGTCTAGAAATATCACGATTTATCTACTACGAGCAAGAGATGCGGATATTTAATACAGCAAAAATCGAAGTGGCTCCAAGCATTATATAAAAATCCTCTTCACTCCTAACCCCAACTTTACCCTCGCACCTGACCCCAGCTTTACCCCTCCTTCAAATAATTACATCTTCAATCTCAGTTTCATACAGCCAAATCGTTGTTTCCGGACCGACTCTTCCCATTGACGGTTCGGGACCCATTTCCATCTCGACTGCATATGTCCAAGTACTAGCATCGATTTGGCAGTTCAAAATTTTACCGATTCCCCCAATAAAAGACACCTGCTGATTTTTCTGGAATTTAGGTAATAGTGGCATTGTCTTCTCTGTTACTAAAATTTTGACGTACTTTAAGTAATTTTACGGTTAAAAATGAACCGTTTGTATTATGACTTGATGTCGTTAAGTAGATTTTGGTAAATGTCAGTTAGGAAAATTTTAAAATTGAATTTTACCTTAATTAACTTAACGTAATTTATTCCTTACTAAAGTGATTACTCCTACAAACTTTACATATTTTTGAAAATTAACTTATAAATATGTAATAGTCATACAAATCGCTTAAAATAGGCTTGTATTAATCTATTCTGAGCTTTTAGATTCTCTTCACTGACGTTAACAATCATATAGCTGAGATTTGAGTTTCATAGCTAAAAAAATTTATTAATCTTTTTTCTCTGGTTCGATGATATTTAACTTTATGGCTGAAACTACCTACCAATAGACTTAAAAATAACATACTCAATTTGGATGATTTTTATCTTTACGATTCTTGATTTGCTCTCATGTGTTCGACACAAATCCTTCGGAAGCAGTAGTATTAAATTTGACTAATTCTCAAGATAGAGATTAGAATTAAAGCGAAATCCCTAATCTGCGTCTAAAGATAGTGGTGAAACTACGTCGTAGGTGCGATAGTCAGAAGAAACAAGCTAATCTTATTGAGTAGTTCTAAAAGTTTATATATTAGTAGAAGTATAAAATGTCGCCCGAAACCAAAATTAACATCCTACTGGTAGATGACCATCCAGAGAATTTGCTGGCACTCGAAGGCATTTTGGAAAGTCTTGGTCAAAATTTGGTGCGGGCAACATCAGGCACCAAAGCATTAAAATGCTTACTCAACCAGGATTTTGCGGTAATTTTGCTGGATGTGCAAATGCCGGACATGGATGGGTTTGAGACTGCTACACTAATTCGGCAACGCGAGCGATCGCGTCATACACCAATTATCTTTCTAACGGCATTTAGTAGCAGCGACGATATGGTAACGAAAGGATATTCACTTGGTGCGGTGGATTACCTTTTTAAGCCAATTAATGCAGATATTTTGAAGTCGAAGGTAACGGCATTTGTAGAATTGTTCCAGAAAACCGCCGAAATCGAGCGACAAGCCGCAGAACTAGCAGCGATGAACGCGGAACTCAAAAAGAGCGAAGAACGCTTTCGCAGTTTAAGTGCTTCTTCGCCAGTGGGTATTTTCCTTACCGATACAGATGGTATTTGTACTTATACGAACCCACGCCACCAAGCCATTTTTGGTTTGTCAGAAGTCGAAATTTTAGGTGAAGGATGGGCGCAGATAATTCATCCAGACGACCGCAAACAGGTATCGAGCGAATGGTATAATGCGTTGCATACTGGAAAACAGTATAGTGGTGAGTTTCGCATTATTACACCCGGTGGGATTGAGCGTTGGGTTTATGCCTGTTCGTCACCGATGTATTGTTCGAGCAGTGACTTGATTGGTCATGTTGGTAGTGTTGAGGACATCAGCGAACGTAAAATTGTCGAAGCTCAAAAAATAGAGTTGATCCGCGAACAAACTGCACGTCAAGAAGCGGAAGCAGCAAATCGTCTCAAAGACGAATTTTTAGCGACCCTTTCCCACGAACTTCGCACACCCTTAAACTCGATTTTAGGTTGGGCAAAACTGCTTCGCAAGCAAAAATATGATGAGAAAAGTGTTGCACGCGGTTTAGAAATTGTTGAACGCAATGCATTATTACAAACACAACTTATCAACGATATTTTAGATGTATCGCGGATAATGCGGGGTCAGTTGCGTCTCAATCTTTGTCCAGTAAACTTAGAATCGCTAATTTCACAGGCAGTAAATGCAGTACGTCTCGAAGCAGAAGCTAAAAATATTCAACTTGAGTGCATTGCTGAATCCTCTGCATCCGCACAAACATCGTTTTTTGTTCGGGGTGATACCAATCGTTTGCAGCAAGTTATTGGTAATTTACTAAGCAACGCTATCAAATTTACACCTGCTAGTGGACGTATTGATATCCGTTTGTCTACTGTTGACGAAGCAGAAAGTACTAATTACTCTACCGAATCCACTCGAAAAGTACAAATCGAAGTCCGCGATACAGGTATAGGTATTAGTCCCGATTTTCTTCCCTATGTTTTCGACCGTTTCCGTCAAGAAGATGGCAGCACTACTCGCAACCACAATGGACTTGGATTAGGACTGGCAATCGTGCGGCATTTAGTACAAATGCACGGTGGTAGTGTTAGTGTCACAAGTGCTGGAACTGGGGAAGGGTCAACATTTACAGTTAAATTGCCACTTATTGAAACGTTGAAGCAACCCAATTCGTTGCCAATGCAGTCATTAAAAGTAGGAGAAACTGCGACTGCGACAAAAGTTATAGATACACAACAAAGTAGTAATTACCGTCAACAAGAAAATATTTCCAACTTTTCGACCCAGCAAAATGAGCAAATAAAGCCAAAAAATATCGAATTGGAAAATGGAATTAATCTATCTTTAAAACCGGAAATTTCCGTATCGCAACTGCTCCCTGCTCCCATTGCTTCAAAGGAAGAGACATTGAGTTTGAAAAAACCCAATGTCAATTGTCTAAAAGTAGGATTGGAAGTTGAGAGAAAACCGCTATCTACCAACTTTTATTTAGATAGTATGAGTGTAATCCACACTCATAATCGTCACTCATCGATTATTGGTTTAAAAATACTAGTAGTTGACGATAACGAGGATACGCGCAATTATTTAACTGTAGTATTACAAGAATCTGGAATGCGAGTCACAGCAGCAGCATCAGTACATGACGCAATGTTAGCCATTGAGAAATCGCAGTATGATGTATTACTAAGTGATATTGGAATGCCCGAAGAAGACGGGTATGAACTAATTAGCAAAATTAGAAATTTAGAGTTAGAAAAAGGTGGATTGATGCGTGCGATCGCATTAACAGCATATGTTGGGGAACGAGATTGTATGCGAATGTTAGAATCCGGTTTTCATATGTATTTATCTAAACCTATCGAACCGACAAAATTAATCGAAGCAGTCTCCAAATTAATTAGCGAAACCTACATGTGAAAATCAAGATATTGTAGGGTGCGTTACGCTACCGCTAACGCACCTGATATTTTGCACTCGCTTCCAACCAGGTAGTTGGGTTACGCGCTGGTCTCAGGGGGACACACTACGCGAATGCTACACCTAACCTACAAAGATACATCTTATCATAAGTAATCTCATTGCTCTATTTATAAATTGGCTTTAACTTTTCGATAACCTCTGGTGCAAGACGAGATATAGGAAAATCTGTTAAAGGTAGAAATTCCAATTCTGCACCACTGGCAATTAAATTATGAATATTAATCGTCGAGAATTTATTACAGCTTTTGGTTTAACAGCTATCTTCAGCTATTTACCAGCGATAGCAACCCCAAGCAAAATACCACCACAAACCATCATCAAACCGCCACGTTTGCAAATTGGCGATACAGTAGGATTAGTTGCACCAGCAGGTATTATTGAATCGAAAGATATAGAAGAAGCGAAACGAACTTTAGAGGTATTGGGTTTAAAAGTCAAGCTGGGGAGACATATATTAGAACGCTATGGATATTTAGCCGGCTTAGACCGCGATCGCGCTAGCGATATTAACACTATGTTTGCCGATAAATCCGTTAAAGCCATCATTCCCATGCGTGGTGGTTGGGGTTGCAATCGGATTTTACCATTACTCAACTATACTAATATCCGCGCTCATCCGAAAATTATAATTGGCTATAGCGATATCACCTCGCTATTGTTAGCAATCGATGCTCGCAGTCGCATTGTCACTTTTCACGGTCCCGTAGCGACCTCGACTTGGAATGAATTCACTGTTGGATATCTTAAGCGCGTTCTTTTCGGTAACGAAGTGATAATGCAAAATCTCAACACTGAGGAAACACAAGTTGAGGTAATTACACCAGGCAAAGCAAGGGGTAAACTTGTCGGTGGTAATTTATCGGTGTTGTGTGCAATGTTAGGTTCCCCATATTTACCTGCGTGGAACCGTCGGATTTTATTTGTTGAAGATATCGGTGAGGATGTTTACCGCATCGATAGAATGCTGATTCAACTCAAAAATGCGGGTGTACTCAACCAAATATCTGGATTTATTTTCGGACAATGTACTAATTGTAAACCCGGAGATGAACCAACGTTTACTTTAATGCAAGTTTTAAAAGATCACATTCAACCTTTAAGAATTCCTGCTTGGTATGGGTCGATGATTGGTCACATTAAAGATAAATTTACTATGCCTTTAGGGGTAGAGGTGGAAATCGATGCGACCCTTGGAACTATCAAAATGTTAGAATTAGCAGTAAGTTGAAGGTATCCCGACTTTAAGAGGATCTTTGGAAAGTATCAAAATCTTCGTAAAAGATTTTAGATCCCCCTAACCCCCCGATAAATTGGGGGGCAAGAAGCCTATAAAAGTCCCCCTTGTAAAGGGGGATTTAGGGGGATCGGAAATATTTCTTAATAGAATTTACTAAACTCTTGTTATATATTTGACAAAATGCCATGCGTTATTGATAATATTATGCTCAATTATCCATTTAATATTCATAAAGTCGCACCTGAAGATGAAAATTTCTTAATACCTAATATTCGCACATATCTCGTTGCGAGTACTGCTCCAATCAATGTAGAAACAGAAAATAACCAATTTTGTATTAAATCTGATTCGGGAACCAGCGATGCTTCAGATTCAACTGAATCGATTATTAAAGAGATTGCAAATTTTTTAATCAATAATAAAACCGCAGTTGAAGTAGTAATTCATATTCATGGATACAATACCAAAGAAGGAGATTTTGAAAATTGGACTAAAGAGATTTATCGATATATAACTCACGACCAATCTATAAATAAAAAAACAATCGTCTTTTTTGGTTATCGTTGGTCTTCCGAACATTTAGCTTTAAATGCTGGTAACACTTTGGAATCAGTATTTATAAGGTTTCGTGATTCTATTAGAAGTTTACCGATTTTATTCCGAACTATTTGGGATTATTCAACTAGAGGACTAATACTTAGTTTTGGCTTACTTTTACTCCTGGCAATCCCAACGATTACAAATAATAATTCATGGTCTGATTACTCCAATTTAGTATCTTTTATTGAATTTATCGCTATATTTTTAACATTTTTATTTGGTTTTGTTTGTTGTGCAGTGTTTTTGCGCGCAACAGTCTACTTTCGAGATAATTACCGCGCAATTAACTTCGGCGTTCCGGATTTAGTAGAACTCATCCGGCAGATAGATTATGCAGTTGTTGAACAGTCAGAAGGAGAAAGTAGAAGTCAGAAACAAGAAAACTTTTTAAAGAATAAGAATTCTAAAATTAAGCTATCATTTATCGGTCACAGTATGGGTGCATTTGTGACAACAAATGTGGTTAGGATTCTATCGGATGTATTTGATGAAAAATCGATTGAAACAATAGATGATAAGGGAAACCGCAAGCAACCATCACCAGAAATTGGTAATGTTTTTTCGTTAGGTCGTTTAGTTTTGGCTTCAGCCGATATTCCGATTGAAACTATTATGCCCGAACGAGCTAATTTTTTACGTTCTTCGCTGCGTCGTTTTGAAGAATCTTATCTTTTTAGCAACCAAGGGGATATTGTGTTGCGAGTTGCCTCTACAGCTGCCAACTATCTAAGTTTCCCTGCCAAGACTTATGACCGAGGTTTTCGATTGGGAAATGTTGTAGTTGATGATTATACAAATACAATTGAGAAATCTAAATCAAGAGAAATAAGTTTTGGAGTTGTCAATCAAGTTGATAATGGCGATGTCAATGTGAATGTAAACAACGTCATGAAGCATATTTGCATAGTTTCGGATAACAGGCAAAAGCCCATTGGAGAACTATGTGCGGAGAAAACTAATGATAACGAAAATGAATCAATTGCTTTATTGCCAATCGCTGCGTTATTTACCTACTTTGATTGTACCGATTACAAAGATATTAACGATAATAAGAATCGAATTAATCCGACAAATAAAGTCGAGGGAATTTTAACAAAAGCATTAAATAAAGAAGTTTTATCTTTTTGGGATTGCGTGTACCTAATATACGATTATTTATTCGCTGGAATCGACGTACATGGAGGATATTTCCAGGGAACTTTTAGTAAAAAGATGATTTACGGATTGGCATTTTTAGGATTTAAAGAATTTTTAAGTTCTTTGCAAGATGAACCCGACCACCAAGAACTTATTCAGACAATCGATTCCGAACAAGAACCGATGACTCAACTATCGCAGATGTTTTCCCAAAAGTGTAAAAATTTGGGGATTCGAGTTTTTCTTGCACCCGAACGATATCAAGTCGATGTACTTGGGCAAAAACGCGATCGCACTGGTTATTAAACGCGAGTCACGAATTGTAAATTTTAGATGTATTCTTTATTGGGTTAGACAAAGGCTTAAGGTTCATGCTTCGTCTGAGACACCGTAGCGCAATCGTAAATTAGTACGAATTTGAGCCATTGCAGTTTGACCGTCAACGACTTTACCCTGTTGGGATGCTTCCAACCCAATGCGTGCTTCAAGTTTAAGTTCCTCCAACCTTCCTTGATAAATATCTTCTTGCTGTTCTAGGAGTTTTATACCTGCGATAATAACTTCGATCGCGCTTTGATATTTACCACTACTCTGTTGACGTTGTAGGAGAGTTTCTACCTCTGGTGGCAAAAAGATTTGCATGGATTTTCCTTTCATAGTAGCAGTAATTTTAATTGTAAGCGATAAGCAAAGCCGCAAGTATTGACACCAATCCCACAATGAAAAACCCTAACTGTCATTGTGGTAACGAAGTGGAGTGAAGCAATCGCAATACCTCCAACTACGAACAAATCAATGCGATCGCACTAAGTATGTGTAGGGGCACGGCAGTGCCGTGCCCCTACGACTGCCTCAAATTCAAACGAAAAAATAAGACTTCCAGATTTTTCTATAAAGAATGAAACTTGGCAACCATCTTCGATGGTATCGCAGGCTCTCGCAACATATAACTAAATCCCTGCCTCAGTTAACGCCTGAATTAACGCATCAACCAAACCCAAATACTCTGCCCATTCGACAATATACCCATAGTCCAAACCGGATTCTTGGAGCTTAAGTATTCCCAAAACATCACGCCACTGTTTCTCTGACTGGCTACTGCTTCCCCGTAGAAGTTTTTGCAGCACCAAGTCTTCAGGAGAAATCACCCAAAAGGGAGGTATACCCTCAACATCAAGTAACTGCCGTCGTGCCATCTGTGACGTGGCAAATGGTGAATTGTCTGTCAGATATAAGTCAGCATTAGCGATAGTTTCGGTATGGGTAATATTAAGCATCGATGATTGTTCCAGCTTTAAATCCTCAACCGCAAGGGCAGGACAATAAAAACCCGCAGATTCTAAAGTCATCACCAACAAATTAATCTGACTAACTTGGGTCTGCACTACTAAATCTAAATCGCGGGTTGAACGAGTCTCCCCGTGAATCGAACTTGCCACACCCCCACTAACAAAATAAGGGATATTTATCGATTCAAAAAGGGAGTGGAGTTCAGAAGCTAGAGAAATCGAATCTTGAATCCACATTTTTTCATCTGTACCAGTGGGTGGAAAACCGAAAGGAAATTTATCCCCCAAGACAGCACGGGCAAAATGCAGGCGAATTTCCTCAATTGGTGAATCTCGGTGGCGCATTTTTACTCCCGCAAGGGCAAGTTTTTTCACACCTAAATTATGGGCAAGAAACATTTCTACCCTTTGCTTGATAGTGAGTTGGCGCAAGCGACGGAATAGATAGATATCTGCCTCAATATCAGTATCAGATGCTTGAGTACGATAACCAGGGCAAACGTTTATTTTTGTTACTTTGCTTACGTGTTTAATATTTTTTAGCTTTTCCTCTAAACTCATTTGTCTGCTTTGCCTTTTATATCTAGGTCAGTCACGTCTAAAAAGTCTGCTAAAATCCAATATCCATCAAAAACGTTGGTCTCCTTAAAAAGGGGGACTTTATAAGGCTTTTTAGCCCCCCTTGAAAAAGGGGGGTTGGGGGATCAATTTCTTAACCGAACAGTATTGAGTCCGAATCTGATAATTACTCCCTATTCCTAAAATCAATCAAAGACTGCAAATAAGCATCGGGTACACCAATATCAAAAAATTTCCCTTCCACTAAATAACCCGTCATATTCTCCCGCTGACGCAACACATCCAAACAAGTAGTTAACTGAAACTCACCCTTCATTCGCACATTATTATTAATATCATCTTCCAAACAATCAAAAATTGTCGGTGTTAGCGCATATAACCCAAAAATACTTAGAAACTCATCTTCACCCAAACCCTCAACGCGCAGATGCTTCTGTGCATAATCAACCGTAGGTTTCTCGGAAACTTGAGTTACAGAAAGCAGCGAATTTGATGAATGCCAATTACCCGCAACGCAACCAACTTTATGTAACAAGTTAGAATTAACCTTCGTTAAACCAATTACACTATGATTAGCTTGTTGGTAAGCTTCCAAAACTTGTCTCGCACAGGATTTTTGCACATGCGATGTATAGATATGGTCGCCCAACATTAATAAAAATGGCTCGTTATCGATCCATTCTTTCGCACAAAAAACAGCATGTCCGTAACCTTCCTGCTTATCCTGCGTTATCACCTTAATTCGGTCGCCCAAATCGACTAAATATTTACTAAATTCTTGATTTTCAGGTGTTAGTTTTTCAAATAACGCTGCACTTGGCGGACGTTTAAATAATTTCTTAAAAATAGATTTATCATCAGGCTGCACAACAATCGCCACTTCTTCAATTCCCGCCTTAATCGCCTCCTCAATAATCAACAAAATTACAGGTTTTGCTCGACCATCCTTATCAATCACCGGAAAAAGTTCTTTTTTGACAACTTTAGTTGTAGGGAACAGGCGAGTTCCAAAACCTGCGGCGGGAATTACTGCTTTTGTGATTTTAGTAGGCATGATTAGAATTATTACTAGTTGGCATAAGTATCGATACTTGTTGGTTAAGCCCAAAAGCGATCCCCCTAAATCCCCCTTTTTAAGGGGGACTTTGAGCGCTTTGAGTGCTTTTAGCCGACTTAAAAAATAGGGACTTTGGTAAACTCTTAGCCCCCCTTTTTAAGGGGGGTTGGGGGGATCTAAACTTGATCCGAAGCATCATGGCATAAGTATAAGTTTCAAACATTGCATTTGCGGAAAGTCGCGTTCGATGATTTCGATAACCTGCTGCTGGCTTGACTCGTTTTTGACAACAAATTGCGCCGTACCATCACCTTGCGAACCAACTCCTTTACCACCTAAAATATCAGCTTGAATTGGTTGATACTCTAACAATTGGTGTAAAACTGGGGCAGTTAATTGCGAAGGGCAAGTAGGTATTAGATGCGCGTCAAATTCAGCTTGGGCTTGTCGCATTAACTCACCAAGTTTAATAGCATCACCCGCAAGTAGCGCATCGATCGCAGCTTGGGTAATTTGATAGCTAATTGTACCGAGATATTTTTGGACATCGGCTTGTATGGTATTGCTAGCGAAAGGATAACAATCATTCAGTTTACCGAGGATTTCCTGAGTATTTTTGCTTGCAGCCAAATCGACAATCACAAAATAGAGATTTTTCGGCACATCCAACTCGATGATATCGATATTGTCGCCATCAAACACCATTGCGATCGCATGATTTCCATAAGCACACCCTTGATCCATCCTCCCGCACTTGGAAGGTGTGACAATCTCACCCAAATAAGCATATTCCATCTCTCCTCGCACCGACAACTTCAAGTCATACACTCGATTAAAAGCCCGCGCAACCAACACGCAAATCGCCGCACTCGACGACAACCCCTTTTTAATCGGTAAATCTGTCAAGTAGTTGTCAATTTCCAACCCTGACACCTGGAAGTAAGTTAAAAACTGATATGCCACCCCCGCAGCATAACTAAAAAATCCACCTTTTTTTGCTTCCGCGTGGAGCGCGTGTTTTTCCATCGGTAACGCCAGCATTTGATCGCCACTACGCACAATCAGTTGATTTGGATGTGGTTTAACCTCTGCGTACAACCCCTGATTCGTCCCTACTAATAACGTATACCCAACCCCCAATTCCGAATTATAGCGGCGATACCCCCCAGCCCAATCGCTATGTTCGCCAAACAAACACAACCGTCCCGGTACAAACAATTTCATACAACCCAAAAATAGAATTATCAAAATAACGATATCCCGTATCACGATATCCCGTATCACGATATACGGTAGGGGTGGGTTCACCGAAATGTTTTATCGTCTAAAAAAGGCTAAATAAACCCACCCCTACCGTATATCGT
>CAXTCQ010000017.1:0-57235 GCA_964242965.1 uncultured Calothrix sp.
CCCCCTTTGCAAGGGGGACTTTGAATCTTGTTACCCCCTTTGCAAGGGGGACTTTGAATCTTGTTCCCCCCTTTGCAAGGGGGACTTTGAATCTTGTTCCCCCCTTTGCAAGGGGGGTTAGGGGGGATCGCTTTCATTAAATCTAAAAAACGGTGCGTTTCGCTTTCAGCTAACGCAGCCTACAGTTTTTATTTAACCCAAATTGAATTCGACAAAATCAACTTGTGCAAACAACATATTCTTATCTACCGCAGACAAAATCTTATTATTGGCACTATCCAAATTTAAAACTTTACAAACTAAATCAGCAACATCCGCACGATTAATACTACCAACAGCACGAATATCTTCAGTTAACACCCCATTTCCTGTCGCTGATTCTGACTTTAAACCACCAGGACGAATGATTGTATAATTAAGTCCGCTACTAATTAAATGTTGTTCGGCTTTATCTTTTTCGATTAACACTGGTTGTAAAGCTGCCAATGCTTGCGGAGATAAACTAGAAACACTATTTCCTGTCCCAATTGATGTTACCAAAACAAACTTTTTTACCCCTCTTTGAACAGCAACATCAATCAAATTCTTATTTCCCAAATAATCCGGTTTCACACTATCTTCAGGTAAACCACCAATAGTACTAATAACAGCATCAATAGCTTCACCTCCTGACATCGCACGAGATACTTCATCCGGATTCATCGCATCTCCTAAAACAACTTGAACTCCCATTGCTTCAAGTTCTGCACGAGATACTTCACTTCGTAAAAGTGCCGTAACTTGAAAATTTCGTGCTATTAAAGATTTAGCAACTTCTTTACCAACACCGCAACTTGCACCAGCTAAAAAAATAGTATTTGTCATTTGTCAATCGTCATTAATAATTTGTCATTATTTCATATTTGACCGTTGAAAAAATTTTCTCAATCGAATCAAGGCACTTAGGTAACTTTTGTAACTAGATTTTACAACCGTATACGTTTGCAAGCAAATTTACCTAACCCAAAAGAGTGAGGCACAATTCTACTTACATATGTCAATCTATAATAAATCGTACTTGTGGAATAAATAGTAGAAAATATATGGCTAAAAAATCGGAAGAACCGAAAGACATACGTTTAGCAGCAACAACCCGAATTTGGCAGTGTACGGTTGGAATATTAGCCATTTGCGTTCCACTATCGATTCCGCTACGTACTCCCATTATTCCATTAGCAGCATTAGCAGGTGCAACCGTTGGTACAGTAGCAGTATGGCGGTCGGATGATAAGAAATATAAAGAAAATTATCTTGCACCGCAACAAGTCGAATTACTCGAACAACGCATCCGTGACTTAGAAACAATAGTTAGCAACTCTGATTACGACTTACAAATGCGACTCAAGCAGCTTAAATCAAGCAATAACAACAACGGCAAACACCGTGACGAAAAATCTTAACGGATACTCCTGTACGGGCAGGTTCACCGATATGTTGGCACGATAATTAAAGATACTAGTGAACCCGCCCCTACTCCCTACTCCCTATTCCCCTCTTATTTATGAAGGGATATTACGATTGTTTCAAAAATATTTAGAAATCGTCTAACTTCTTTAAATTTCCTTTAAGGTAGGAACTAAGGAAAGACTAGAGGCAAATGTAATGAATAGCAGTAATATTCAAAATATTCAAAAATTTCGGTTTGTCTGCACGCTAACCTTTGGTGATATCTACGGTCAAATTATCGTTTGGTTGATTACTATTACTATAAGTTTGGCTGCGGCATTAGCACTAATGGGTGCAAGAAGACCGGTTTATGCATTAGCAACAGTCGGACTCGTAGTTTTGCTATCGCTGCCATTTTTGCTATTCGCCTTCGTTACCACCTTATTAAATCATATCGAAGTGGCTCCAATGGAAGCCGGAACCAAAATGGAACCGATGCCCGGTAATATTTCGCAGCAACAACCAGTTATGCCAACAGCAAGTTAATTACATTTAAATTTAATATTTGCAATACAAAACCCTGTCGAGTTGGCAGGGATTTTTTTTAGGGGAAGGGAGTAGGGAGTAGGGAGTAGGGAGTAGGAGAGGGGGAATAAATGAAGTAAATGAAGCAAATGAAGTATAAAGAAGTAAAAGAGCTAAATAAAATAATATTTCTTCCTCCACTCCCTTCACTCCCCACTCCCTACTCCCTACTCCCTACTCCCCACTCCCTCATTCCTACGTAAAATAGAACAACAGCTATTTTGTATTCTGGTTTACTTATGCTCGAACATGATGTAATTATTGTCGGTGGTGGATTAGCGGGGTGTCGTGCAGCGGTGGAAATTGCCCGTACTAACCCCAAACTGAATGTAGCTGTTGTTGCCAAAACCCATCCCATCCGTTCGCACTCGGTCGCTGCACAGGGAGGAATGGCTGCAAGCTTACAAAATGTAGACCCTTCGGACAGTTGGGAAGCACATGCATTCGATACCGTAAAAGGTTCCGACTATTTAGCCGACCAAGACGCAGTAGCAATTCTTACACAGGAAGCTGCCAATGTCATTATCGATTTGGAACATATGGGCGTGCTGTTTTCGCGCCTTCCCGATGGTCGAATTGCTCAACGTGCCTTCGGCGGACATTCGCACAACCGTACCTGTTACGCAGCCGATAAAACCGGACATGCAATTTTACACGAACTAGTAAGTAATCTTCGTAGGTATGGTGTAGAAGTTTACCAAGAATGGTATGTAATGCGCCTGATTATTGAAGAAGGGCAAGCAAAAGGTATAGTCATGTTCCGCATTGAAGATGGACACATGGAAGTTGTGCGGGCAAAAGCTGTGATGTTTGCGACGGGTGGCTACGGTCGCGTTTATAACACTACATCTAACGATTATGCATCTTGTGGCGACGGCTTGGCAATGGTAGCACAAGCTGGTTTACCCTTGGAAGATATGGAGTTTGTCCAGTTTCACCCTACAGGTTTGTATCCCGTCGGCGTATTAATATCGGAAGCAGTACGGGGAGAAGGTGCGTATCTAATTAACTCAGACGGCGAAAGGTTTATGGAAAGGTACGCACCCAGCCGTATGGAACTGGCACCGAGGGATATTACATCGAGAGCGATCGCCTACGAAATTCGCGCCGGACGCGGTGTAAACTCGGATGGTAGCGCCGGAGGACCCTTTGTCTACCTCGATTTGCGCCACATGGGCAAGGAAAAAATCATGAGTCGGGTTCCCTTCTGCTGGGAAGAAGCACACCGTCTCGTCGGGGTTGATGCAGTAACGCAACCGATGCCCGTGCGTCCCACGATTCACTACTGTATGGGTGGTATCCCAGTGAACACCGATTGCCAAGTTCGTAGCAGCGCTACTGGGTTAGTAGAAGGCTTTTTCTCGGCTGGTGAAACCTCTTGCGTCTCCGTACACGGTGCAAACCGCCTCGGTAGTAACTCGCTATTGGAATGTGTTGTATATGGCAAAAGGGCAGGAGCAAGTATTGCGCGTTATGTCGAAAACCGCAAGTTACCAAGCATTGACGAACAGCGCTACATCAAAGAAGCAAAGCGGGAAATTCAAAACTTAATCGAACAACCTGGAAAACTCCGCATCAACAAAGTTCGAGAAGCTTTCCAAGATTGCATGACCGAATATTGTGGGGTGTTCCGGACTGAGGAATTAATGCAGCAAGGATTGGATAAGCTAGAAGAATTTCAACAGCAGTACTCGCAAATTTACTTAGACGACAAAGGCAGCGATTGGAATACCGAACTAATTGAGGCTTTGGAGTTGCGTAGCTTGATGGTAGTTGGACAAATGATTATGACATCTGCAAATCGGCGTAAAGAAAGTCGCGGGGCACATTTCCGCGAAGATTTTTCGCAGCGCGATGATGATAATTTTTTACAGCATACCTTTGCGTATTATTCGGCTGCGGGAATTGATATTCAATATGTGCCGGTGAATGTGGGGATGTTTCAGCCACAGGAAAGGAAGTATTAATTAGAATTTGGGGGATGGGTAGAGATTATAGCTTTCCCGTCCCTCAAGTTTTTATTGTCGGAGCTACAATAAAGCCATACGAAGAAGCAATATAGTCAACAACCCCTGCCTGAAGGCGAGGGGCTTCGGGCAACGGCAAGAAGTCTCTAATTTTTAGGATTAGTTGACCAGACTCAGCACCCGCTACGTTATTGGCAAGAGTTTAAGACCTACCAAGAGATGCGTGCTAGTCTCTTGCTCTAGAACTCGGCAATTAAACAGGTGTAAGAGGTTAAGCCAGTGTTGCCGAGATAGTACCGACCAATAACATTGTCGAAGCAAACATTACCCGTTCTACGGAGTTTTCAAATATGTCTAATTACGTTTTTGTCATCGATACCAACAAAAACCCCTGTAACCCAGTTCATCCTGGAACCGCACGACATTTACTCAAATCTGGAAAAGCTGCGGTATTTCGTAGATTTCCGTTTACAATCGTTCTCAAAACTGAATCAACCGAACCAGTCACAGAAATACAAGTCAAAATCGATCCCGGCTCTAAAACGACTGGAATTGCGTTGACACAAGGCTCTTACGTTATCTGGGGAGCCGAATTATCTCACAGAGGGCGAGCTATCCAAAAGTCATTGTCATCACGCAGCGCTATCCGTCGGGGTAGAAGAAATCGACACACCCGGTATCGTAAATGTAAGTCGCTAAACAGGGGCAGACGGGAAAGCTGGCTTGCACCAAGTTTGCAACATCGAGTTGAAACCACCCTTACTTGGGTAAATAAAATAATCAAATTTGCTCCAATAACGGGAATATCCCAGGAGTTGGTTCGCTTCGATTTACAGCAATTGGAAAACCCCGAAATATCGGGAATCCAGTACCAACAGGGAGAACTACAGGGGTACGAGGTACGCGAGTATTTGTTGCAAAAATGGGATAGAAAATGTTCGTATTGTGATGTTAAAGATGTTGCATTACAAATCGAACACATCTATCCAAAAGCAAAAGGTGGCAGCAATAGAATCTCGAATCTTTGCTTGGCTTGCGATTCCTGCAATAAGAAAAAAGGAGTAGAAGATATTGAAAAGTTTTTAGCCAAAAAGCCCGAAGTTTTGAAGAATATCATTGCACAAGCTAAACAGCCTTTAAAGGATGCAGCTGCTGTAAACTCAACCCGCAGCGCTTTGCTTAATCGACTCGAAGAAACCGGGTTGCCTGTGGTAACTGCATCTGGAGGCAAAACCAAGTTTAATCGAAGTCGATTAGAGTTACCCAAAGCTCACTGGATTGATGCTGCTTGTGTAGGCAATGTTGATAGTTTGAAACTGTTAACAACCAAACCGTCCAGAATCAAAGCAACAGGGCATGGAACCAGACAAATGTGCGGCACTGACAAACATGGCTTTCCAACAAGACATAGAACAAACAAACAAATTCATTTTGGATTTCAAACTGGAGACATTGCACAAGCCGTCGTAAAAGCTGGAAAGAAAATTGGTACTTACTTTGGTCGTATTGCCACACGAGCGACAGGAAGCTTCAACATTTCTACTAGTAACGGCAAGATTTCGGGCATCTCACACAAATACTGCAAGGTTATTCACAAGAAAGATGGCTACAGCTACTCAACTCAATAAATATTGACGGTGGTTAAAACCACCGTTCACACTTCCTCCCCTGTCTAGAAGCCAAGGGGCTTCCGTGTGGTTCGACGATGTTTTTGTGATATGATTTTGGCTGCACAAGCAATGACTTCGGGTGCTTCAGATGTTGTAATCACAACAACAAATGTTGGTCATTTATCCAGGTTTGTCCAAGCTGATTTATGGCAAAACATATCATTACGATAAAATCATGTTCAACAATTTTACTCAATTTATTACCAAGAAATCATGAACTGTTCGTACTACGTGTTCGCGCGATCGCACGACCCGAATGCTGATGCAATCGATTTGGAATCGTCTAGTTGGTCGAGGACGACGTAACCAAGAAATGACGCAGTTTACCCAAGGTTTTCAAGATGCGCGGGAACTCGCGCTCGATGCGGTTGACAGAAGAGATTCAGCAGCTTGGAGCTATGGGTGCAGTGGGAATGCACATTCAAACTAGCGAGGAAGCTATTAACTATCAATCTTGGTCGCTTTTTGCTTGCTTGATGCAGCTATCCATATGCGGCTTGTTTATTTACACCTTTGGGTTAATAGCGAGTGGTAATGCTGCTGGTGGGAACCAAACCAGCCATCGCTGCTGATTGCATCATGAAAGCGTTTAAATCTTCTAAGCCATACTTTGTTCTAAGAAGTTGCCGCAATCTTTCTTCTGCTGAAACAGTTAAATAACCAGTTGTCATAGCCTGTTGAACAACGTCACGAATTAGCACCATACTCAAAATCCATCTCTCGTATCAATACAACCCTTGAAAGAACCGATGTGTTGCTCTACCTGTATCTCTAGTAACTACAGTTTGTTTTACGCGAAGCGCAGTTTTTCTTTACAAAATTTCATATTGGCACTTCCAATTTAAAACTGTACTACCTGTAACTTCAATTTTGCGGATGGGAATACTGACAGGTGGTTCTTCAGTAGTTAAAATAAGCTTAAATTACCTCAAGCCAAATTTGTAACAATTTCAACTTGGTCAATTTGTTGTTGTAGCCATTGGGAGAACAAGTCGGAAAGAATTTTTAAGCGCAGCATCTCGGTTAATTGTGGCTCAATTAATTCTTCAACCAAAATCAGGTGCGCCCCAATCGATGTCAATATTGGTTTGAGGATTTGCGGTGGAGTTGCCGCAAAGACAGCAGCAGAAATCTCTGGTCTTAGCTGTGCGCGGTGCAATATCCCTCGATATCCTCCTTTACGGCGTAGTTCTGTATCTTGAATATATTGATGAGCCAATTGGGGAAAACTCATCTCACCTTCAGTAAGTGCATAAAAAAGTTCCATAGCCAAATCAAAGTCATCCAATACTACTTCATACATCACAACCTGAGCATAATTAAGCTGATGTTCTACAAAAAAAGGTTCAACTTTTTCTGTAAACAGATGTTGAGCCAACTTAGAGGAAACGACATTGGTGTAAACCAATTCTTCAAACTCATCTAGGGACAGACTATGTTTTTGTAGCCACGACCAAGTAGCATCAGCGCTAGTTAGCTTGTTCATTAATCGCAAACCGTCTGCTGCTTGCTGAAGTTCCTCTGGCTCCACTTTAATACCAGCCTCCCCAGCTGCACGCGCAAGAATCTTGCGAGTCAGAATACCTTCAACTACAGTAGGAATTTGGCAGGAAAACTTGATTTGGTCAACAATTTCGTCGTGAGAAACAGTTAGCACTTCTAACATAGTAAAACTCCTGGGTAATATATTAATCTGAGTTAAATTGTGAAATTGTAACAAGTCTCGTAGACTTGGCTCTAAAGTTCCAAACCACCTTTTTGCAACTTCTTAAATGGATCGAGAATGAAATCAATGATACGTCGCTGCCGAATAATTACCTCTGCTGTTGCTGTTTGACCGGGAGTCAAGGCAATACATCCCTTTGGAGATTGGATACAGCTTTGTTTCAACTCAACATCCAAGTCAAAGTTAGCTACCTGACCCTGTGCTGTTTCCGTAACATTTGAGGTTTTTGATATGCGAATTAAGCGACCTTCTATTACCCCATAATCTTGGAAAGGATAGGCATCAAATTTTACCTTAACAGCCATTCCTTCATGAATAGATCCGCTTTGTTGAGTAGCCATTTGCGCCCGAAGCAGAAAGGAGTCACCTTGGGGTGCAATTTCAGCCACCATTTGACTGGGTTGTACCACAGCTCCAGGATGTTGAATCGACAATTTAAACAGTGTCCCCTGAACAGGGGCGCGTAGCACTCGTTGACCTAACTGAAATTTCAAGGATGTAATTTGACTGATTGTTTGAGCATTTTCGCCTCTGAGACTTGTGATTTGCGATTCTACGTCTTTGAGTTGTTCTTCACTTTTAAGCATAGCCAGTTTGTCTGATTTAACAATGCTCTGGTAGCTGCGTAACTGTTCATCCAAGCGGAGTTTAGCTTGCTGAATATCGGACTGAGCTTGATGAACAACGCTCTTTCTTTGATTTTGTTGTTCCTGCAAACGGAGTTTGCCTTGCTTGAGTTCCGATTGAGATTGCAACCGCAACTTCTGATTTTCTTCTGCTAAATTTTTCATTTCAACAACCTTGATTTCTGGAACAACACCTTGCTGCCAAAGTTGATGATAGCGTTCTACTTCTTTAATTGCCTTAACATAACGATTATCTGCTAGTTCGTAACTAGCTTTGCTAGTATCAAGGTTCTGCTGTGCCCGATCGAACTGTGTAAATTGCTCTACTTTTCGTAAGTTGTAGGCAGTTTTACTAGCATCTAGATTTTGTCGCGCCTGATCTACTTGTGAAAGTTTCGCCAATTCTTGAGCTTGGTTCTGTTGCTGCTGCACGCGAAGAGCAAGGAACAACTGATTTTTAAGAAGTTCTAACTGTGCCAGTCGATTTTTTTGACTTTCTAATTTTATTTGTTGCTGCTGTATTTCATTGCGAACTTCCTCTGACTCCAGCGCTATTAAAGGTTGTTTTTCCCTGACCAGTTGACCTTCTTTTACTAAAACTTTAGCAACTGTTCCAGGCACGGGCGCGTCTAGCCTAATAGTCTTTCCCTTAGGTTCAAGCCGTCCTCTAGCACTACCAGTTTCATCAACTTTAGATAGCGTTGCCCAAGGTAAGAGTATAGCAGCAAATACCACGAGAAAATACAGTATTCCGCGTGTCCAAACCCGTGGCAAAGTATCAATTATTTCTTTAGTTAAGGAAGACCATTCGTTCTTAACCAATTCAGGGGAATTTGATTGAGATGACGGGATTTTTTTGGGGTTGTTAAAGTCCAGAGCCTCTTGGGATAAGCTTTGAGTCATCGGGCTTTTACCGTTATTACTATGGTATTCTGTATTGAATAAATTTGGCATAATTACTTGGCAATCGTTCTCCATTAATCGCAGCATTGTGTTTAAAACAGTGATTTGAGAATTTACGCATTCTCTGAGCTTTTCTGTGCATTCTCTTTGTCTAGTAAGCCGTTGCGCGTCTACGTTACTGCTACGTAAGTCTTAGATTTATTTAACCTGTAACTGTAAGTTGTTGTTGGTTAAGGTAAAAATATTGCCCACGTTTAGACATTAGCTGATCGTGAGTTCCGCTTTCAATTAACACGCCTTTATCTAGCACCAGAATTTTGTCAGCATTACGGACTGTAGAAAGGCGATGAGCGATTACCAAGGTTGTCCTATTTTTGAAAATTGTGTTGAGGTTAGTTTGAATAATGCGTTCAGATTCAGCGTCAAGACTGCTGGTAGCTTCATCTAAAATTAGCAGTGGGGGATTTCCTAATAGGGCGCGAGCGATCGCTAATCGTTGTCGTTGTCCTCCAGACAACATCCCTCCCCCTTCACCAATTTGCGTTTCATAGCCCATCGGCAGTTCTTTAATAAATTGATGCGCTCCTGCTTGCCCTGCTGCTTCTATCACTTCTTCTAAAGAAGCTTCGGGATGACCTACACTTATGTTTTCTCGAATTGTACTGCCAAACAGAAAGGTATCTTGATCGACTACACCAATTTGAGAACGCAGCGATCGCAATGACAAGGTAGTGACATCATAACCATCAATCAAAATCTTTCCTTCTGTGGGAGGATACAATCCCAACATCAGCTTGGAAATGGTTGTCTTTCCCGAACCACTGCGCCCCACCAGCGCTATCATTTGCCCTGGCTGCACTTCAAAACTGATATTTTCCAGCGTGTTAACATCACTTTCCGGGTGGTAGCGGAAAGTGACTTTATCAAAATGAACGTAACCACGAATTGGTGGTAAAGATTGACGAGAGGACTGTTGTAAGTCTTCTTCTGGTTCAGCGTCAATCACATCGTTGATGCGCTCAACCGCAATCATCACTTCCTGCAACTCATTCCACAGCACAATTAGTCGTTGAAAGGGATTAATCACATTGCCTAGCAACATATTGAAAGCAACTAATTGCCCAATCGTTAGTTCATTTTGAATCACCAGCCACGCTCCAAACCACAGTAAGCCTGTGTTTACTACCGCTTCGATAGTTGAGCTAAAAATTTGGAGCGTATTGCCAATAACCTGCCCAGAAAAATTCTTTTTAATCGACTTACCAAACAATTCTTCCCAATGCCAACGCACTGAATGTTCAACCGCCATAGATTTGATTGTGCGGATGCCAGTCAAGGATTGGATGAGATACCCAGTCTCTTCACTATGTGCGCCAAAAATTTCGCGTGAGACACGTTGCAAAAAAGGTGTAGCAATTAGCGCCAGCAATACAAATGGCGGCACTATCACCAACACGAGCATTGCCATTTTCCAACTGTACCAAAACATTAGTCCCAAATAGACGAACACTGTCAGTAAATCGAGAATAATAGACAGTGCTTCACCCGTTAGGAAGCGTTGAATTTTAGTATTTTCTTGAATGCGAGAAATAATGTCTCCGACATAACGAGACTCAAAATAGCTCAGGGGTAAGCGGAAGGTATGATTAATAAAACCAACAATTAGTGCTAAATCGATTCGGTTAGCTGTATGGTCGAGAAGGTATTGCCTCAGTCCAGTCATGGCAACTCGGAAGAGGCTAAAGATGAGCAAGCCCATACCTACAGCCGTTAATGTCAGGTCACTGCGCTGCACAACTACTCGGTCTAACAACAATTGAGTAAAAAGCGGTGTAATTAGTCCAAAAATTTGCAGCAATACTGAAGCGATGAACACTTCCAGCAAGACCAACCAGTGAGGTTTCGCTAATTCAAAAAATTGCCAGAAAGGAGTAGTAGTATCTTTGGTCTTTTTTAGTAAAGCGGTAGGTTGTAATAATAATGCATAGCCAGTCCAACCCGCTTTTAATTCTGCATGAGTGAGGTTACGCTGACCAATAGCCGGATCTGCAACGATAACGCGATCGCCTGTCACTTCGTAGACGACAATGTAATGTTTGCCTTCCCAATGCAAAATGGCTGGTAAACATTGTTGTGCTATTTTGTCAATAGTGGCTTTTACAGGTCGAGTCGAAAACCCAATACTTTCAGCGGCGGCGGCTAAACCTCGTAGCGATGCACCATTGCGATCGACATTCGCAATGTCTCGCAGTCGGTTGACGCTGAAGTGCTTACCCCAGTATTGACTAACCATCACCAGGCACGCTGCACCGCAGTCAGCCGCACTTTGCTGTTGAAAGTAAGGATAACGTCGGGTAATGCGTTGCCACAAGTGAGCAATTTTTACAGTTGGGTTTGGGAAGTAAGCCTTACTGATTTTTTTCTTGGACTCAGGAGAAGATTGGGGAGTAGGGAGTAGGGAGTAGGGAGTAGTGAGTAAGAAATTGCTTCCCCTGTCACCTTGTCCCCTTGTCCCCTTGTCCCCTTGTCTACCCCTCTCCCCCTCTCCCACAGTCGGGGTGTCAGAGGAAATCAGTTCAGCCAGTTGTGGTAAGTTAGCGAGTGCTGTTTCCCAATGAGAATGGCTGAGACTGTATAGTTGGGTTGGTTGAGTCACCTGCCAACTACGTAATGCGGGTAATTGCGAACAAACGTAAATATTTCCAGGGGTAAGTTTGAGTTCTGATGAATGTAGCAGTTCTCCTCGGCGCAGTATCCAAAGTTGCTGGTCTTTCAGTAGAGAAGCTGGTAATTTGCCGATTTGTAAGTTTTGCTGCTCTAACAGTGGTAGCGTTTGCAACATACTTTCTATAGGAGCGTTTGCTAAGTGAGAACTGTTGCGACACAACAGCAGTAAATCCCAAAAGACAGCTTGGCGGTGAAGATGCTGCCCAATCGAGGGATACTTGCGGATGAGCGATCGCAAACAATCACCTGGTATATAGCAAAGTTTGAGATTTACGGAAGCTCTCGCAGAGTAAGGCTGAAATTGCTCTTCTGGAAACAGGGTTAGTTCCCCAAATGATGCTCCTGTACCTACGGAAGCGATTATGTTATCAGTGCGATCCAATAGTCTAACTTTACCTGCCAGGATTATATAGATACCAATAGCCGCGTCTGCTGTCTGCCAGAACGCTTTGCCTGCATTTGGTTCCTGGATTTCAATTTTTTGGAGGCAATGAGAAAGTTCTTGCTCTTCTAGAGTTTGTCCTAAAGTGTGGGCAAGCTGTTGAGCTAACTGTTGCTTGGGAGGTGTAGATTTCTTCTGAATCATAATTTCCCTTAGAACTAATTGCTGGTTTTCATTAAACTGAATTGCCACAAGAAACTAGGCTCGACGTGCGATGATAAATCATCAATCGTAATGCCGGAATTCTGTTGATGTGAAGAATATTTCTCAGTTGTGTGTATGCGCGGTCGAGTCGAAAGCCCCATTTCCTTGAGCAAACGGTTGATGTGGCAACTGCTAACCTTAATCCCTAGTTCTTTTGCCAGATGCTTGCTTAACCATTGCCCTGTCCAGCGTTCAAATGGATAGCCATACTCACGCGGACTATAGCTTGCTAATTCTTTTAAGCGTGCGAGATATTGCTCATTTACAGCCTTGGGGCGACCAAGAGGGCGATCGCTCCAATGGTGAGCGTTACCTGAAGAAGCGATCGCAATCCAGTACCGTGCAGCCTCTTGAGAACATCCCAAAGCTTTACAGATTTGTGTCTGAGATTGACCTGCATCTGCCAGTAGCATAATTTCAATGCGACGGCGATATTCTGGACGTAAATCTACTTCTAGACTTTTCAGCAGAAGCTTGCGCTGAAAAGGGGTTAAGTAAAGACTCTGATTTTCCACAGCGATTCCTCCTAGTCGAATTTGCTTTCGTTGGAAGTTGATCCGGATGCTTCAAGTTTCTTTCTGCTTATTTATCGGAGTCAAAAGTCCATAAATTCTGCACCTCGTTACAAAACTTTACAACAATTTGGTGAACAGTCACAAGTGGGGTTTTTCAGGCGTTGGTGCTATGACAGGGTAAAAACAGCACCATCTACAACACTCATACATAGCCTCAGTTTCAAATTAGATGATTCGGAGTAGTGACGCATTACTGCACTTTAATTTCTTAGATAAAACTACTTTTATTTTTGAATATTAAATATTTGAATAATTAAAACATAATTCATTGACTTATGCATAAACAATAATTTTCAAACCCTTGAAATAATAGATTGAATCTTAGAAGATTGAAATGTGATTAAGCAATACATAGCTAATCCAATTTCATCTAAGAGGAAGAAAACAATGGCTACTATCAATATTTATGACTTGCGTCCTGCTGGTTCCGATCTATTTTCTGATTCTGAAGGCTACATGAATGAACTAGGTGATGGTGAGCTTGACAGTATCAATGGTGGCAGCTCACCCTTTTGTGTAGTCTGGTCGATACGAATTTCGGTAGCTGTGTCACTCGCTGCTTCCATAATCGTAACTACAGCACGAAAGGCACACTAACTAATTTGTAACAAGGTAGACACTCAATACGGTTCGGTTAAGCTCTAAGCAGTATTGTATACAGAGAAGTTGAGTGTCTCAATTTTGGCTCCGGCTCTCTTGTGTATAGGTTTCTTGGAGGGAAATTTAGCTCTAGTTTTTTTTACAACTTGCGGGTTACTTCTTCCTTCACGCTCTGGTATCTGTTCGTTAAGAATTTCTGTCACAAGCCAGGTTAAAAAAAAGGTATCTCTTCGACCACTTGCGTCTAAATACTGGTGATAGTGATAAATCAGCCAAACTATAGGCGTTACGAGTTAGCAATATTGCATCCGTTAGTTCAAAAGTTGCGTCATGCGCTCTACCTAAATACTTGTACGCTGCTTGACGAAATTTTTTTAATTTAGCACGTTTCATATTGGTAGGTGAGAGTTGGTCGTTCTTCTCTCATCTTCCGTTGGAGGGTGTCTGCCTCAACCGCAGATAGCCCTCTATTTTTTTGTACTAGTACATTGCCGCTGAATTTTAGTACAAAAGAACTACTTTTTGGCGATCGCCTGTTTTTAGTCTAAACACCAGTAATGAAAACATAACTCCTTTAGTTATGTTTCAGAAATAACCTTAAAACACTTAAATTACCCAATTTTGTCTCAGCTAATTAAACAGAAATCAAGTAACGACGCTTGGTTTTAGAAACAAAACACTCTTACTTATGAATTGAAAAAGAGTTTTTACCTCTTGAAATTAATAACTAAAACTCATATCTTTGAATTGAGGTTAGTTAAGCCAAAGCTAATTTAAATCAAACAATTTATTAAGGAGAAAGAAAAGATGGCACAGATCAAAGTACTAGATTTAGATAATGCTTGCTCACTATCTGAATTAAGCTGCGAGGACATAAATATTGTTAAAGGAGGATACGCAGCTGCATTGGCAGCTAGTAAAAATCCTTACGTTGCTTATGCTGCATACGTAAGTGTTTTGGCTAGAACAGGTAGTGTATGGTTAGCGAGGGCGGCTTCTTTATCTACTCCTGCATAGCTTATTTGACTTCATCTTGAATTTGTATTTGGTACGCTAGCTTAGCCAAATAGAAATTTAATAGCTCTTCCCTAGGTAATATTTTCACCACAAGTAAACCTTAAAGTTTACTTGTGGTGAAAACAAAGAATCAATTCAAAAGTGATTGGAAAAGTTTTGTATTGTAGGCGTATTTTTGTATCTTGTATTTCTAGGAAACCGAAATAAATATGTATTAAAACTACCTACGTCTAGTTCGATAAGCGAAATAAAATTCGCTTATTGTGAAAAGAAATACCCAGGAAAACATAGTACTAAATCTTGCATTCAAAGAGTATTGATTGTATCAGGTGCGTCTGGGAGAATCAAGTATTACAAAACAACATGGAACTATGACTGGTAAAGTAACAACTCAAGGCGATCAAATCCTCAAGGCAGACATTGCACGTCAGCTTTTTGGTCTTGACGGTAAAGGAATTAAAGTTGGCATCATCTCGGATAGTTTTAATTCGCTTTCTGGATTAAGTGAAAATGTAAAAAGTGGAGACCTACCTGGCAACGCAAATCCATTTGGATATCGCCAACCTGTGACTATCCTTGCTGACAGTAATAAGCCACTATCGGATGAAGGTAGGGCATTAGGTCAAATAATCCACGATATCGCACCAGGGGCAGAGCTATTTTTTCATACCTTCACTCAAGAGGATCGAGACGACCTCCTTTCAGATGAAGAACGTTTTGCCAAGGCAGTTTCTAGCCTTACTGCTGCCGGGGTTGATATCATCGTTGAAGACGCTGTCATTCCTGCTTCTCTTCTACAAGACGGTAAAGCAGCTAAGGCTATCGAAGCAGCGATCAATCAAGGCGTAGTAGTTGTCTCTACGGCTGGGAATAATGGCGGAATTTCATATGAAAGCGTATTTCGTCCAGGCGCAGAGTTTGAGCTTGAAGGTCTTCAATTTCAAGCCCACGATTTCGATCCCACCGATGGCGTAGATTTCTTTCAGAACATCAACCTCCCAGAGGAAAATACACTGATCAGCCCTCTTTTGGGTTGGGGCGATCCTATTGGAGAGATCAAAACAGAATATGTACAGTTTTTAGTGAATACGCCTGAATTGCCGAACCCAGACAATATTGTGGCGGTTTCAGGAGTGACTAGCGAGTCTGCTGTAGATGTTCCCCTTCAAGGACTTGGGTATGCCCCTGAAAAGGATGAACAGCTTTACTTTGTAATTGCCAAGGTTGGTGATGATGTATCCAAAAAACCAACGTTTATCAAATGGGTTAGTGGTGCTAATGGGGCAGACCGCAAAATTGACTATGAATACGTAGACGAAGATGCCAATAATAGATCGGTTTACGGACAAAGTAATGCACCCAGCTCCATTACCGTTGGTGCAACTAACATAGACAATCCTACAGAAGTCAGGGACTATTCAAGCCAAGGCGGAGCTCCCATTTGGCTGGATGCTGACGGCAATAGGTTGGTCAATCCCATCCTTAGAAATAAACCAGAAATCTATGCGCCAGACGGCGTTGCAACCAATTTCCCAATTGATTCTTCGTTTGCTGAATTTTTAGGTACTTCAGCATCTGCTCCTCACATAGCAGGTATAGTCGCTCTAATGTTAGATCGAGCCGATGGCAACCTCACTCCAGAAGAAATTCGTACCAGGATACAAGATACTGCGCTTTCTATAAAAGAAGGTTCAGGACTCGTACAAGCAGATCGGGCTGTTATAGAGTCATTCGTTTCAGAAGAGATAGGGTCTGACTTTACGGATTTTCTTCATGGAACAAATTCTGCCGACAATATTTATGGAAATAAAGGTGCAGATATTCTAAGTGGATGTGGGGGACAAGATTATTTAGTAGGAGGAGACGGGATAGACACTTTATTAGGAGGTAAGGGCAATGATGTTCTCGATGGCGGTATAGACAACGATATCCTTATCGGTGGTAAAGGAGATGATCGGTTTGTGCTGCGACCAGGAGATGGGCAAGACAAAATATTTGACTATCGTGATGGAGAGGACTTCTTCATGTTAGAGGATCTGACATTTGAGCAGATCACAATTACGCAAGGCAGTTTTAGCACTTCAATTCAGGTTACAGATACACAAGAAGGACTAGCGGAGCTTATTGGAACACAAGCTGACATGATTAGGGCAGAAGACTTTATTGTATTGGTACCCACATTCCGTACCCTATAGCTTCAAAAATTTACGAGCGATCGCAAATAGTACATTAAAACTACAAAACAGGATTGTCTTACCTGTCGTGGATTACCCCTGATGGTAAATCAAAGAAAAAAGGTGGCAAAAAAATCAGGGTGCGAGTTATTGAATACACTATTGATACTGAGTCCGAGCCAGAAATTTACCGCCTGATTACCAGTTTGACTGATTTTGCTTTGTTCCCAGCTTTGCTATTGGCGATGGAACTTTCTGTAGACTGAGAAAAATAAGATGAAAGCCTCCTGAAAGAGGTTTCAATTTGTAATTCTTCTGGCTTTAAAAACCTTTTTCAGGAGGGACTTTAGGATTTCTTACAGCAACTTATAAGGTAACAAGGAAACCAAGTTTCCCTTTTTAGAGTGTGGATAGAGCAAATTTTTCAAGGCCAAGTATAACTAACTGGTATTAGATAAAAATCCCAGTGGAACAATCAGGGCTAACGTATTTAAGCTTATCAAAGTTAAGAAGAGTACCAAGCTATGAAATTTTCGTTAAACTCTCAAAATGTTTTTGGATATTTAATCATGCAGAACCTCTGTTCTCAGGAAGAGCGAGATTCAGGGCAACCAGAACTAAAAGCTGCCAAAAATTTTAATTTGTTAATGAGCTTACGAGATGAACGTAAACTCCTCGTGAAGCAGGAGCGTCTATATCATAATAGCAAAACTGCTGGTGAGTTTTTGAATGAGTGGCTAATCCATGAGTTATTAAAACAATTTCAAGAGCTTGCTCACATTCGTACGTTAGTTTCAGAAGTTCTCCATTATGACGCAGATAATTCGATCATCGTCTTCAATTACTTGAGTACTTATGACGATCTGAGCAACTTTTATGCCAAGGAAAATATTTTTCCAATTGAGATTGCAACCACAACTGGGAAAACTTTGGCTACCATCCATCGAGCAACTTTAGACCATCAGAATTATCGGGACTTTATCGTTCAGAATCGTGAGGATGCTTCTCATAGTTCAGCTCTCACAAAGGGTCTGGAACGGATTAGCCCTGAAATTTTTGGTCAGGTTCCCGCCGATGGACTCAAATTCTTTGCTCTGTATCAGCGCTACGACAGCCTTGGAAAAGCGATCGCAGAACTCACTACTGCCTCCAAACCCTGTTGTCTAACCCATAATGACCTCAAGCTAAACAATATCCTCTTGCACAACGATTGGGAGCAAGCCATCTCTAAGGCGGAACAATCAAATAATAGCATCATTCGGCTGATTGATTGGGAGCGCGGCGCTTGGGGAGACCCTGCATTTGATTTAGGAATGCTCATCGCCAGCTACTTACAAATTTGGCTGGGTAGCTTGGTTGTAAGTAAGTCTATCGATGTCGAAGAATCTTTACGCCTAGCTATGACACCGCTTGATGTACTCCAACCTTCTATTGCAGCGCTTACTAAAGCTTATTTTGATAACTTTCCAGAAATTATCGAGCGCCATCCTGATTTTTTGAGACGAGTTGTGCAGTTTTCTGGACTTGCCTTAATTCAACAAATTCAGGCAATGCTCCAGTATCAAAAATCCTTTGGCAATATGGGTATTTGTATGCTTCAGGTTGCCAAAACTTTGTTGTGCCGCCCCGAACAATCAATCCCGACTGTTTTTGGCGTGGCTGAATCTGAACTTAGTCGCCTCAACCGTTCTCTTGCTTAAGTAATTTTAGTCACATCCGAATCGAAATGCAATTACTGGATTCTCCTCAAAGTCAACTGTTAACTTCTGCGCCAGATCGAGTGCTGGATTGTCTTCAAGACATAGCCAACAATATTCAAATCCAGTCCAATTTTTGTATTAGCCATCCAGCTTACAAACCCTTAGAACTTCCTGCTGAGGTGGTAGCTCGCTTTGAGCGAACACCTTTGGATCTTCAAAATAAGTATTTGAGTTTACAACTGCAAAGTTTTCTCTACGGTATCTATTACAACGGTTCTATGCAAGCTGCCCTAGCAGCAGATGCAAGTGCAACCGATATAGCACTTCATCAGAATCTAGAGAACAATACTTTCCTGGGGGTAGACCTAGAGTTTTACGATCGCCTGCATAAAAGTAATAGCGGTGAAGGTTACTTTGACCCTGATTGGTCTATACTGCGTCAGGAGAGTGATGGTAGTCTCGCCGTGAAAAAGGGCGGTTTGACTTTGCATATTGAACGCCAACAGCATTTACAACCAGCTGAACAATCCGCTGCTGTAGGCGATTCAGTTGCCATCCGGATGCCTAAGAATTTTGTCCAAAATGGATTTTACATGGCAGTCAGCAATGCTGGTTCGGACACTCATCCTCAAACAGTGAGAATCTACTTTAATTTGAGTCCCTCTGGTGCGATCGCCGTCATGGAAAGTCTAACACGGCAACTAAATGAAACTAAAATTCCCTTTACCTTTAAGGTACTATACAACCCTTCTGACTACGGTCGTTATGACTCAGGGGTTCTCTACTTTGAGAAAAGCAACTATGAAATAGTCTGGCAAGTGCTAAAAACTGTTTATGTAGAAAACGAATTGCATTTTCGCACGGAAGTACCTCTGTTTACAAAGTTACTTGCGCCTGGAATTGCTTTAGCAGAAGAACCAGATTGCAAATTTGCTGCTGTAGAGAGTTTTGGCATGAACCGATGCCAAATTGTTGCAAATGGCTTGCTCGAAGCACGGGCTACAGGTGATGAATCGACCGAGTGCCGGATGGCATATATCCGCCAGCACTTCTCTGTTTTGGGAATTGACTGGCAGCGTGCTTATCTCAATGCCAACTCTGAAGATATCTACACACTGTTAGACCTATGAAACTAACCGATCTTGCACCGCCATCAATAGTCTCAGCCAGCGTTGTCAACCATCCAGGAGATAAATTTCCAGAGTCTGATTTATCATTTTACCGCAAACTGGGGCGGACTGATTTAACGGTTAGCTGTCTCGGCTTGGGAGGCGGTGGTAGTATCTCCAGTGAAGATACCCTTTACGCTTTCGACAGGGGAATTAACTACTTTTTCTACTCCAGTGACCTGCACCATTATCTCTACAGTCCAATGTCTGGGGCACTGCGCCAGTTGTGTGGGCGTGGCTCCTCGGCGCGCGAGAAAGTGGTGCTGGCAACTGTGACTTACATCAAAAGTCCAGAAATGGCAATAGCAGCGTTATTAGATCAGTTTGTCGAGTTGGGAATTGACTATATTGATGTGTTGTTTTGGGGCTGGATTGGTTCAAATGATGGACAAGCTTTAGAGGATTGCTTGCAGCTTACCCCCGATTTAAGAGGCTCGAATAGCGTTTATCAGCGCACCATCGAAAAAATGTTTGGCACTTCCGAGCGTCTCAAAAAGATGGGTGCTGTTCGCTACATTGGTGCTTCGTTCCACGATATCAATTTGGCTCGACAGTGGTCGCATAGCCCGCTGTTAGATGTAGTCATGGTTAGACATAATGTTGCTCACCGATCCGCACAAAGCCAAGTGTTCAATCAGCTTGAGGCACAAGACCCTTCTCGACCGGGCATCGTCACGTTCAAATCAACAGGTTCTCACACAGGTGCGCTATGGGATGCTCCTGATGGTCTACCAAAAGGATGCTGGCAACCTACTGTACCTGATTTATACCGCTATTCTTTAACACAAAACTGTGTCGATGTTTGCTTAACGGGTTTGACTTGCCGCGAACAGATTGATGCTGCAATATCTGGAGTCCAGCAGGGCAAACTCACACCTGCTGAACTTGAATATCTAAACATTTACGGCGATTTACATCGCAATAAACTGAAAGTTCAAGAAATTCCATCTGAGCGATTACTTTACCGAATTTAGGGAGCAATGCTAGCACAATAAACCACTCACCCAGGAGAACAAAGCCGTGAAATAAATTTTGGAAAAAACTGACACAGCGCGATCGCAATCTATATAACTTTACTGAAGAGGAAGTTTCAAATGGCAAGTATTAAGATTTCCAACCTGTACCCTGCTGGTTCTGAATTGTTCAAAGATTCCGAAAACTTTATGACCGAGTTAGTCGATAGCGAACTAGGCAGTATTAACGGCGGTATAGGGATAATATACAACAGTCCCAGATGCCATCCAACAATAATATTTAGTCCCTGGTGTAAGCCTTCGCTTCCGCGTCCCATCGCTACTACTCTACCGCGAGCAATCTAGACACAACTCAAGCAGCGATCGGGACAATCCTTGAACCACAAACTACTTTTAAAGGAAAACAAAATGATTGCAGAAACTTTAGAAAAAAACGCCAGTTCCCTCAACGGGGGGAACCCCCACACGGATCTGGCTCCTAAATTGGAGTCCGCAGAGAAATTTGTACTGCCAGAAATCGCCCTTGCAACAAATGAAGATATTATTGCTTACCTGAGCCGTTCTCACCAAATTGCTGAAATTGCCGCTTTGGCTGAACGTGATGCACTGGTTTTAGGTATGTGTGATAAGCTTGATATTACTATTTCTGATCAGGAATTGCAAGCAGCCGGAGATGCATTTCGCCTAGAACACAAGTTGCTGGGAGCTTCAGAAGCAGTCGCATGGCTTCAAAAGCAGCGTATTTCTGTAGAAGATTGGACTCAAGGTATCAGAGTAGCGCTACTTACAAATAAGTTAAAAGAACATTTGTTTGGAGACATTGTGGACTCTCATTATTTAAGCAACCGTAATGATTATAAACGTGTTGCCCTGTCTCAGATTTTAGTGAGTAACCTAACAGAAGCTCTGAAAGTAACTTATGCAATTCGAGAGGAAAATGCTTCTTTTTGTGCTTTAGCGCTGGAACATTCAAAGGGTAAGCAGTCTCAACAAAATGCTGGTTTTGTTGGTATTCGCTTTCTAAAAGAATTAATGCCAGAGATTGTACAGGCTATTACTGAAGCGCATGTTGGCGAAGTAATTGAACCTGTGCTTTCCAAACTTGGTTATCACATCCTGAGAATTGAGAAGTGGTTCCCGGCTGAACTTAGTGAAATCCGAGGGCAAGTTTTAGAATCTCTCTTTCAAGCTTGGCTACAAGCGGGAAGTACCTCTGTTTTGCGTGCGGATCAACATCAATAAGACGATCGACCCCTAACAGAATTTTAGATTGAAAAAATCGCGTAGAAAATTGCTACTCAACTTTTTGACCTTGGAGTAGTTAACAAAAAAGCTGTTAAATCTAATCTAACTTTTGTAGGCGCAACTTTATCGCGCTTTGCGCTCTGCCTGCCTCTGAATCAAATCAGAGGCAGGTTTTGTTGTGTGGAATTTCATAGATTGATTTTAAAACAAAAGTCATTATATTTTATTTTGTTCGAGCGACAATTTTTAATTAGATAAGGCTATCGAGTGTTTCTTGGCAGCCATAATCACTTTTTTGAAGAAAAAATGAGAACCTAATTACTTTCATTATGTTTAACTTATATTTATAAATATATTGCTATAAAAAACTTATTTTAGTTAAATATTTAATAGAGCTTAGACTTGAAAATGTCTAATCTAAACAGCAAAAAATTGATAATTGAGGAAACAATTAAATGGCTACTATCACAATTTACAATCTGCACGCTACTGGTTCCGATCTCTTCTCAGATGCTGAAAGCTTTCTCAACGAACTAGCTGATGAGGAAGCAAATCTAACTTATGGCGGAGAAAACTTACTTCGCCCATTTCCTACCAGACCATTTCCTACCAGACCATTTCCTACCAAACCATTTCCTACCAAACCATTTCCTACATTTCCTACCAGTTGGATTAAATAATCTTAACGATATTATTTAAGTTTTGACTTCCAAATAGTCAAAATCAGATACGCTGCATACCTGCCTCTGACTGAAATCAGAGGCAGGTTTTTTTGTGCGAAATTTAATAGATTTATTTTCAAACAAAACTCATTATATTTTGTCTGCTTTATTAAAGTAAGTAGGTTAGATTAACTAACTGGCTACTCTTGCTGTCTTTGAACTATCTATTGTCGGTTATACTTTGTTGTTAAATGAGATAATTTATTTCATTATCTAGCTGATGAATAGGCAATTATGACTTACAGTAAACGTGCATTACTCATTGAATTTTGTTTTAAAACTAAATTATTTAATGTTGACTTACCTAATGAAATTTAAGAATATGTAAATTAAAGAGATTAAATCACTATGTTTAATCTCTATGTAAATCTTTCACTGATTATTCAAATTGCTTGGATGGCGATTTCTATTAATATCCTACTATTTATGAGGCGATTTCAGAATTCTGAAAGCCACATGACTGATTTGTTTGCTCAGTGAAGAATCTCAACTTCAACTTAACAATTAAGGAGATTAACAATGGGTCACATTAATATTTCAGACATCGATGTCGTTCGCGCTTGGAAAGATGAAGAGTACTGCTCAAGCCTCACTGAGGAGCAGCGTGCTCAACTCCCAGAAAATCCAGCTGGGATGATTGATCTGACGGATGAAGCAATAAACGAGGTTGTAGGAGGATTGACATTGCCAATAACCAAGTTGCTACGCTGCGGACGAGTCCTAACTATTACTGCTGAGTGTCGCTGCCGTCCAAGCGTAACTGGAGGCTGCAAGTGTCCTATTTGACTTAATTAACTTTTAGTGTTATTGGGTCTAAAACCATTGAATTTTGCGATCCCAAGTTGCACGAAAGCAACTTGGTTAGACCAAAATTTATGCAGACTCTTGGTTGTGTCCAACTACCACTTTTGGTTATTAAGAGTATCTAAAAAAGAGGGAGCAAGGCGCTCGGTTTTCACCCTTATAGGTTTTGAGTTTAAAAAATTTGACCATAATTTTCAAGCGGGCTAGTGTCATGAATCAATCTTGTTTTCAATCTGCTACCTGGTACAAAGCTACCACCTTAACTGAACGCATTGCATCTCTTCATACCATTCCAAGCGATCGCCCCGACATTAAAATTAATACCAAACTGCAAGAGCGGCGGATGCAGCGCTGGAAGTCGCAATCCCCCTTTACAAACGACTCTTACTTTCAAGAGCGTCTAGCAATAGATAGCATTACTGAAGATGAGTTTTTCCACCTTCTTGGTGAACCGATTGAAGCTGTGCAAAACAGTTTAAGCGAACTCCCAGACTGGTTAACAGAGATATCTGAGGCGTTTGTACGTCCTAGTTTTAGTTCAATCTTGCCTTTAGAAGAATTTGAAGTTCCAGAAGTAGCTGGTTTTTTAGATGCCATTGCACCTTTAATTAATCAGGGATGCGCCAGCCTTCATCAACAAATCCAGAAACTAATCGAGACACAGGATAATCTGCCCTTTGACACCAACACTATTGAAGCTTTGCTATTTGCCTGTCTCCCAGAGCAACTGCTGTGGATGTTGAATCGCACGATGGTTTTAGAACTCAACGTAGCTCGTGTGCAAGGAGCATTGACAGGTGATACACAACAAGAACGATTTCAGAGTTTTTTACAACGCCTGCGCCAGGGTGAAATCGTGCTTTCTCTCCTGCAAGAGTATCCAGTATTAGCGCGTCAACTGGTAATTACCATTAATCGCTGGGTAACTTATAGTCTAGAATTTCTGCAACACCTTTGTACAGATTGGAAAGCAATTTGTAACACTTTTAGTCCAGATTGCGATCCTGGCTTATTGCTAAAGGTTGATGGTGGTCTTGGCGACACCCATCGGGGGGGACGGTCGGTGCTAATTGCTTTCTTTAACTCTGGTTTAAAGCTAGTCTATAAGCCTAGACCGCTCGACGTTGATGTGCATTTTCAGCAACTATTAACTTGGCTAAATCAGCGGGGTAATCACCCACCATTCCGCATCCTGAAAATATTAAATCGAGAAACTTACGGCTGGGTGGAATTTGTTGCTACCAAAACCTGTACTGAGAAAGAAGCTATCCAACGGTTTTATGAACGGCAGGGCGCTTATTTAGCACTATTATATGCGCTTGAAGCTACTGACTTTCACTTAGAGAATTTAATCGCATCTGGGGAATACCCCGTTTTGGTCGATCTCGAATCCCTCTTTCATTTTCGGACTGAAGGCATGGATATTACACAGTCAGACTTGCCTACAGTTAATCAAATAACTTATTCCGTTTTACGAGTTGGTTTACTACCCCAACGCATCTGGGCAAATGCGGAGTCAGAGGGGATTGACATGAGCGGCTTAGGGGGAAAAGCGGGTCAACTCACACCCTATGACGTTCCTCATTTAGAATCAATAGGAACCGATGAAATGCGGTTTGTGCGTAAGCGGATGCCAATGTTTGGGAGTCAGAATCTACCAACCCTGAATGATGAGCAAGTTAATGTACTGGATTATACCGATGCAGTTACTACTGGCTTTACCGCTATTTATCAACTACTGTTGCAATATCGAGATGAGTTGTTATCAGATGGACTTTTAGCTTGTTTTGGCGAGGATGAAGTTCGTTTTATCTTGCGACCTACCCGTACCTATAATTGGTTGCTGTCTGAAAGCTTCCATCCTGATTTCTTACGCAATGCCTTGGATCGCGATCGCCACTTCGACCGACTGTGGGTAGGAATTGAGCAACAACCCTATCTGGCTAAGGTGATTTCTGCTGAACGCGACGACTTGTGGCAAGGCGACATTCCTATGTTCACAACCCGCCCTAATTCCCGTGCTATCTGGAGTAGTTCTAACCAGGAAATTGCCGATTTCTTTGACGAAACAGGTATGATAGGAGTGCAACGTCGTATCCAGCAACTGAGTGAAGCTGACTTGCAGCAACAATTATGGTTTATCCGTGCCTCTCTCACTACCCTGGCGATGGCAGAGGAACAAGTAAAATGGCCTAGTTATCATCTGACTGAACCGCAAAATAATGCTAGTAGCGAACAACTGCTCAAAGCAGCCCAAGCAGTAGGCGATCGCTTGGAGTCCCTGGCATTGCGCGACGAGAAAAATGTTTCTTGGATTGGTTTAACACTCCTTAATCAAAAGCATTGGACTCTCGCTTCCTTGGGTATAGACTTATACGACGGTCTGTCAGGGGTAATTTTATTCCTTGCTTATCTGGGTAGTGTTACTAAGGAGAAGCGTTACACCACACTGGCAAAAACTGCATTAACGACGCTGCAACGTCAGGTCGAGAGTAGCAAGGCATTGAGTACCTCAATTGGTGGTTTTAGTGGCTGGGGAGGAATAATCTATACTCTGACGCACTTAGGAATTTTGTGGGATGAACCGGAACTAGTGGCTGAGGCTGAATCACTGGTTGAGCTGCTCCCAGATTTGATTGCCAAAGATGAACAATTAGACATTATTGGCGGTGCTGCTGGTTGCCTTGCCAGTTTGCTTAATCTGTATCGCTGTGCCCCTTCCCAACGCACACTCACGCTAGCGATGCAATGTGGCGATCGCCTCATCGCCCGTGCCCAAAAAATGGAACAGGGCATCGGTTGGATTGCACCAGGTATCGGGAAAAAACCACTGGTGGGATTCTCCCACGGGGCAGCTGGCATATCGTGGGCGTTGCTGGAACTCGAAGCCATAACGGGTGAGGAGCGTTTTCGGAAAGTAGCTCTTGAGGCTATTGCTTACGAGCGCAGTCTCTTCTCTCTCAAAGTCGGTAATTGGCCCGATCTGCGCTTTGAAAATACAGTTCTCTCACAAAGCAAAGGACAAGTTAATTTTATGACAGCCTGGTGTCATGGTGCCCCTGGAGTGGGACTCGGTCGGTTGCGATCGCTTCCCTACCTCGATAATGCCGAAATTCGCGTAGAAATTGATACAGCACTTCATACCACTCTTACTCAAGGCTTTGGTCTCAACCACTGCTTATGTCATGGCGACCTTGGTAATTTAGAGATGCTGTTGCAGGTCAGTCTTACCTTTGATGACCCCAAGTGGCTTCATCAGGTAAACCGCCTTGCAGCCATTATCCTCGAAAGCATTAATAAACATAGCTGGTTGTGTGGAGTGCCCTTGGGAGTTGAAACACCAGGGCTGATGACTGGGTTGGCAGGTATCGGTTATCAACTGCTGCGACTGGCAGAACCGCAGCACATTCCTTCAGTGCTGACACTTGCACCACCAGCATTAGACAGAATAGAGAAAGAAGCCGATGTGTCGAAAACTTGAATTTGATTATTGTTAACAAATCTAAGCATACGCACACTAGACCAAAAATTAGGCATTATAGACTTTGGAGATCGGAACCTACCCCCCGATAAATTGGGGGGCTTTGCGTAAGTCCTAATTAATTAGGGTGTGTTACGGCACGATAGGCAGTTGGGGTAATCAAAATTTATGAATGTGTCAAACGCACTAAGCAGGCAGGGTGCGTTAAAGTATCGCGTAACGCACCCTACATGTTTAAAATTTATTTTATAAATACCCTCTAAGTCGGTTTGCTTAAGGTTGTGTCAAGCCCTCACCGCCTTGACTCAACAACTAAATGTAAACAATTGTAACAATAGCGCTTGTTTCGCATAAAATTCCGAGCCGGAGCGCGAGAGAAACATAGAGATTCACTCCCGCTTATTTTTCAGGCATGAAGTCTCAAATGTATCATTCCCAAACAAATGAACTAGATTCGCATCTAGAACAATTAGCTATAGAAGCCCAACAACACCCACCGCGCTCTGGAGTTCGTCGGCTCGCTTTAACAAAGTTGGTTTATGAGATTCTGCGCTCTGGCAGGCTTCGCCATCCGCAAAAAAGTCAATTTTTAGCTCAATTTTATGAAGATATTTTTGACGAGGCACGCCAGGAACTTTTGCTTTATATTTGTGAAAATATTGACAAGTACGATGCAGAACGCGGTTGCGTCATGGCATGGGTGAATGTTCTCTTGGAGCGGCGATTTTTTAAAGATGCTATTAAGAAAATCCACACTCAGCAGAATGTAAGAAAAATAACTGATATTGACACAGATAATCTTCCTGCCCCGCAAGAAGAACCTCCAAGCCGAGCAGAAATTCTCAAAAAATATATAGAATCAGACCCGGAAAATATTTTCAAAAATGAACGCATCCAAAATTGTCCTCAAGCCAACTTTCAAGCAGTGGCAATGCTACGAATGTCTGGAAAATCCTGGAATGAGATTTCCGTAGAATTTGGCATTAAAGTTCCTACAGTCAGCAGCTTTTATTACCGATGCGTCAATAAATTCTCTTTAAGGTTAAAAAAATACTGTGAGAACAATATAAATTAAGCAACACGACAAATAAATGAAACAATCAGAATCTTTGAAATTTACTGTCCCGGTAAGTGGTGAGCTTCATTCTCTAGCAGAACAGTTTCGTCTTCATCATCGCAATCTTGAAAAAGCGAAACAGGTTTATTTGAATACTTTAGCGGTATCTGCCGTAAATTTTTACCTGCGCTGCATGGGAGTTGAAACAAATTGGTCAGCTAGTGATAGCTGTAACCCAGTAACACAAACTATGTTGGATGTCGCCGATTTAGAAATCATCGGTTTAGGAAAGGTAGAGTGTCGTCCAGTGTTATCAGACGAAAATTTGGTTTATATTCCACCTGAAGTTTGGTCAGATAGAATTGGCTATGTCGCTGTACAATTTAACCAAGCATTGAAAGAAGCGACTTTGCTAGGATTTAGCAAAACGGCTCTAAGTGGTGAGATACCCATAAACCAATTGCGATCGCTCGAAGAGTTCATTTTACAACTAAACGAAATTCCTGAAAAAGTTAAACAGCCAATTCACCTCAGCCAATGGTTAATGAATGTTGTTGATGTCGGTTGGCAAACGGTAGAATCGCTTTTAAGTTCGCAACAATCCGAGCTAGCTTTTAGATTTAGGTCTGCTGAACACACTTTAGCTCAAAAAGAAGCAGAATCAACTATCAATGTCGAGAAAGGTAGATTGCTGGATTTTAAACAACAATCAGAAAGTAAACCGATAGCTTTAGTGGTTGAATTGATACTTGTTTCTGAAGAAATAAACATAATAGTGAAAGTTTTTCCAGTTGGTGGTCAAAAGTATCTCCCAGAAGAACTTGAACTAATGGTGTTAGATGATTTGGGCACATCTGTGATGCAAGCTACTGCAAGAAGTACCAAGAGCATTCAATTAAACTTTAGTAGCGAACTTGGAGAACGCTTTAGCATTAAAGTGGCATTAGGCGATGTCAACTTTACAGAAGTTTTTATAGCTTGAAAGTCGTCTGGAAATAATACTGATGCTTATTCTTACAATTACCAAAAATATATTATGGCTGACAAATGTTGTAAAATTTCAGTACTTGGTAGTGTAAATTAGCAAAATGCAAAATCCCTAATCTCAAAAGGGCATATGGCAAAGTTAGTTGTTCTGAAACTGGATGGTAATTTGTCTGACACGGGGTGTCGGGTGACACTGGAAATTGGAGCCGAAAATTCTCGCCCAAAAATAGAAGTTTCTGGCTATTTACCTGCATCCCCCGACTTGGCTATTTGCCTGCACCAGTGGCAAGATAAATATCGCAGTTTGGGCATAGCTAGCCGTATTAAACCCAAAGAAATTATTTACGATGGCTGTATCAATCGAATTCAAAAATGTAGCGATTCAGCCAATGTTTTGAGCAAGAGCCTGCAAACGTGGCTTGACTCTCAAGAATTTCGCTGTATCAATAATACATTACGCGAAGAATTAAACCGAGAGGAAACAATTCGGGTATTAATTCGCACCGATAACAGCGAACTACAAAGGATTCCCTGGCATTTGTGGGATTTTTTTAACAGATACTCGCAAGCAGAATTTGCCCTGACTGCAACAGCTTCTGAAACACCCAACACACCACCGCGTAAACCTAAAGTCAGAATTTTAGCAATTCTGGGAGATAGTACTGGAATTGATGTTCAAAAAGACCGCCAGTTGTTAGAAAATCTACCAGATTCGGAAATAGTTTTTCTCGTAGAACCACAACGCAAAAAGCTTAACAACTATCTGTGGCAACAATGGGATATTTTGTTTTTCGCAGGGCACAGTGAAAGTTCTAATGGTACTGGTTATATTTATATCAATAAAACCGAAAGATTAGAAATTGAGGATTTAAGGAATGGTTTAAAAAACGCGATCGCACAAGGTTTGCAACTAGCAATTTTTAACTCCTGTGATGGTTTGGGATTAGCACAGCAACTTGTTTGTTTACACATCCCGCAGATGATTATTATGCGCGAACCGGTGCCCGATGAAGTGGCACAGGAATTTTTAAAGCATTTTCTGGTAGCATTTTCTCGTGGCAAGTCTCTTTATCTGGCATCGCGGGAAGCAAGGGAAAAGCTGCAAGGCTTAGAAAATAGATTTCCTAGTGCAACTTGGTTGCCTGTAATTTTCCAGAATCCTGGAGTTATACCACCGACTTGGAAAAAATTATATCAAAAGATTGATTTTAAACGTATTTTTCTTACCATACTTGTAGTAAGTTTCCTTGTTACAACCTGTGTGATGGGAGTGCGTTATTTGGGGATGTTGCAACCAAGTGAATTGCAAGCTTACGACCATTTAATGCAAATGCGACCAGATATAGAAAGGTCAGATTCACGTTTGTTAATAGTTACTGTTGGGGAGGCTGATATTCGTTATCAGTACCAGCAGGGGATGAAAGTCAGAGGATCGCTTTCGGATCGAGCACTCGCTCAACTGTTGCAAAAATTAGAGCAGTATCAACCAACAACTATCGGTTTAGATATTTATCGTGATTTTCCTGTAGACCCTGCTTATCCAGATTTAGTCACTAGCTTAAAACAGGATGAGCGCATTTTCACACTGTGCAAAGTTTCTGCCGATTTCGATGGCGAACCTGATGGCATTCACCCCCCTGATGAAGTCCCACAAGAACGCCAAAGTTTTAGTGATTTTGTCGCTGACGACGATGAAATTCCCCGCCGCCAATTGTTACAATTAACCCCTCCCTTGGAATCGCCATGTGCCGCAGAATATGCTTTCAGCCTTCAGCTTGCACGTCACTATTTGCTTTCTGAAGGTATCAAAGCAGACATTAATTCTAAGGGATATTTGCAGATTGGCAACGCTGTGTTTAAGCCATTAAAGGAACGCTCTAGCGGCTACCAAAGATTTGATACATCGGGTTATCAAGTCTTGCTTAATTATCGTTCTTTACGTCCTGGCGAAAAAATTGCCGAGACAGTATCTCTTAAAGATGTTTTGACTGACAAAATCAAACCTGAATTAATCAAGTCATTAAAAAATCGTATCGTGATGATTGGCGTTACCGCTCCAAGCAATAAAGCTGATTATTGGAAAATTCCCTTAAAAGAAAAGAAAATACAAGGATTGTTTGTGCAGGCAGATGCGGTGAGCCATATTCTCAGTGCTGTTTTGGATCGTAGACCTTTGTTTTGGTGGTGGTCTGGGTGGGTTGAAGCCCTTTGGGTTTGGGGATGGTCGTTAGTGGGAGGTGTTATAGCATGGCGTTGCTCGAAGCCGATATACCTCGGATTGGCGATCGCAGTGGCGCTAGTAACACTATTTGGCATTTGCTTTAGCATCTTTACACAAGCAGGGTGGATACCACTTGTACCGCCAGCGTTAGTATTAATGTTAGCGGCAACGGGTGTTATGTGGAGCTTACGTAGGGATGATTCGGTTTCGCAAGTTTCCCGTCCCTATTTGCGATCGGGACATCAGATATTTTGATACTGAATTATGACGCTTGAATATATCTCAAACAGATGAAACTAGTAATCGATCGACCAAAAACTGACGAGTTTATAGTCAGTACGATGCTGAAGCGCTTACTACAAAGCGTTATGCCTTTGATATTGCTTGCGAACCCAGTACAAGTACACGCACAAGTTACGCAACCTGTCAAGAAGGTAGTTGTGCCTAACACGCAAAACCGCCTTGGGGAATTGAAATTTCCACGTAACGGCGCACCAATTGGTCGCCGCCAAGGAGGGGCAAGGCGTACTGGGACTCAATGCCCAGACTTGAAAACGCCTCTTACTGCTTTGGTACCTGGTGAAGAAACTGCGGATGAATCGAAATCTTTCTTAGCATTTACAGTGTCTGAATATCCAACTTTTTGGGTTTATCTACCGCAGTTACCCACGAATTTACGCACAGGAGAGTTTGTGTTTCAGGATGATTTGGGCAAAGACATCTACCGCACACCTTTAACCCTGCCTGAAAAATCTGGTGCGATTGGTATTAGCTTGCCACAAAGTCCGGAATATGCTTTGAAGACAAACAACAAGTATCAATGGTACTTCAAAGTTTATTGTGGCGATACTCCGAAGGAGTCGCTCCGCGAACGCCAAAATACATCTGAGTATTTTTATGTTAAAGCAGGGGTGCAACGGGTGGCGCTAACAAGCCAGCTTGAAAGTCAGTTAAAGACGGCAAAACCAGGGGAATATACTGCCTATGCTGTCAATAACATTTGGCAGGATGCTCTGACTAATTTAGCCCAAAAGCGTGGCGCTAATTCAGGCGATCGCGTTTTGAATGATGATTGGAATAATTTGCTAACAGCGGTTGGCTTGTCAGAATTTGCCTCTGCGCCGATTGTTGGGCATGTAGTTGAAGTGGTGAATAAATAAAGACTGACAATTACGACTTTTGAGAGGTGTAGTATGCTTGGGTTAATTCGATACTAGCGGTGTTGGTGGTGGAAGAAGCGCGTTAGGGAATTTGTTAGTGGTGGGCGAGCGATACTCAGTTTGGGAGTGGAAAAAGCGCGATCGCGTTCGTTTTTGACTTTAATTTAGTTCAAGAGTGATGTTAGTCAAAATAAACAGTTCAATCACTGATATATAGGGAGTAACGAACATGGCAATTATTAACGATATTTCTGGAAACGACAATTTAACTGGGACGGAACAAAACGACCAAATATATAGTAGTGCAGGCAATGAGACTGTAATAGCTGGGTCGGGTAGAGACTCCTTAGTTGGTGCTAGTGATGGCATTCTTGCAGCCCCTGAGAGTGGCGACAACTCTGTCTTCTATGACTCCAAAGACGGCATTGATGCAATTACAGACTTCTCAACTGGCAAGGATTCTGTAGTAACGAGCAAGGTAAATAAAATTTATGGCACCCCTGGAGACGACTCTGGAAACAAATCTTTAATTGGGACTAAACAAGCTGACGAAATATACGGCTATGAAGGCAATGACGAAATATATGGTGATGCAGGCAATGACAAAATATACGGCGGTGCAGACAATGACACAGTATATGGTGATGCAGGCAATGACAAAATATACGGCGGTGCAGGCAATGACACTTTAATAGGTGGGTTGGGTAAAGACTACTTAGTTGGAGGATCTGGTAATGACACGCTCACTGGGGGTGAGGGTAAAGATACCTTTGTCCTCTATTACTCAGGTGGAGGTATTGATACCCTTACAGACTACACACTTGGCACGGATTCGATTAGTATTACTTCTGCTCCTAATAGATCCTTAACCGATCAAATAACGCTTGGATCAACACGCTCTGCTGGAATTGAACCACCTGATAAATATTTGAGCTATAACCCAGCCAACGGCAATCTATACTATATGGAGCAAAAGTTAGCCTTGTTACCTCCTGGTCTCGATGCTAGTCAAGTTATAGGCGATATCATCGGTTAATAGTATCGCAACTCACTAAGTGTTAAAAGTCATCAAGGAGAACTTTCGAAGGTCAAGGAGATAAATTTTGTGGTGTCAAGAAACTGGCTCGCTCAGAGTTGTCACTTAGGATTGTTGAGCTTACTGATTTTAAGTGGGTTGCTTCAAAACGAAGGGGGCGATCGCGCTTTTGCTCAGGTTGTTGAAGACCCATCTTTGAATACTAAAGTTACACCCAATAGTGATGGTACTAACCTAACGATTACAGGGGGTACAACTGTTGGCGATACAAATTTATTTCATAGTTTTAGTAACTTTAGTGTTGGAAGTGGCGAGGTAGTCGATTTCGATAACGCCCCTACCATCAACAATATTTTGGTGCGAGTTACAGGGGGAAAATTCTCTGACATCCAGGGAACACTACAGGCTCAGGGTAAAGCTAATCTCTTTCTCATAAACCCAAAGGGCATCGTATTTGGAGAAAATGCCGAATTAAATATTGGCGGTTCATTCGTAGGAACAACAGCCAGTGCGATTCAGTTTCCTAATGGTGGAGAATTTTCCATGACTTCACCCGTCAATTCGCTTAACCCGTTGTTGAAGGTGAATCCTTCGGCTTTCCTATTCAATCAAATTGCAGCTGAACCGATTAGCTCGATTCAAGTCAATGAAGCAAATCTATCAGTTCCTGATAGTCAGAGTTTACTGCTAGTAGGTGGCGATGTGAATATGGATGGGGGGCGATTACGAGCTACAAGTGGTCGAATCGAATTAGGAGGATTGGCAGGAGGAGGAACGGTAGGGTTAAACATTGATAGTAACAATTTCCGCCTAAGTTTCCCCTCAGATGTAGCGCGAGCGGATGTATTTCTTTCCAATAGAGCTATAGTAACTGCTCCTGATAGTGGAGGTAGTATCCAAGTGCAAGGCAGACGTGTTAGGCTCACCGATGATTCGGAAATTAGAATTATTAATACTTATGGAACGGAACCAGGAGGAACACTGGAGGCGATCGCATCAGAGTCGGTAGAACTTCTGGGAGGAAGCCGTCTGCTGACTATAACTCAAGGCAGTGGAGATGCTGGAAACTTAAAGATTGAAACTGGACGGTTGATTGTTGAGGATGGATCGCAGGTTTCAGCTTCCACTCGTAGTGAGGGAAGGGGGGGAAAGTTGTCTGTTACCGCAAAAGACTCTATCCAACTCAGTGGAACCTCGCAACAAGGTCAACCCAGCGGCTTGTTTAGTGTAACAGAAGGCGCTGGAAATGCTGGAAACTTAGAAATAGAAACTGGGCAGATGATTGTTCGGGATGGGGCAAGCATTTCAGCTTCCACTGCTCCAGAGTCTACAGGAGTGGGGGGAAGCATCACAGTTAAGACTGGAGAATTAAATATCCTGACTGGGGCTGAAGTAACTGTGAGTAGTGAAGGAACTGGGAATGCAGGCTTACTCACAGTTAATGCTAACTCGATCAAGCTGGATCGAGGAAAACTCGCAGGTACAACAGCATCGGGTAGGGGTGGAGATATTAGTTTACAGGTGCAGGATTTAATAGTAATGCGTAACGGCAGTGCGATCGCCACTACAGCTGCCAACAACGGCAGTGGCGGTAATATTAGAATTAATACCCCATTTATTGTCGCCATCCCCAATGAAGACAGCGACATCCTCGCCAATGCCAATCAGGGTTCTGGGGGTCGGATTGAAATCGACGCCACTGGCATCTATGGACTAGAGGATCGCACCAAGCTACCTGCAAATCCAAAAATAAGTGAGATCAACGCCAGTTCAGATTTTGGCGTAAACGGCACTGTAGAAATCAATACGCCCGATATTGACCCCACCCGTGGCTTGGTCAACTTGCCAACCCAACCAGTTGACACTGAAGTAGCCCAAGCCTGTCAACCGGGTACAGTACAAAATCAAAGCAGTTTTACCATCACCGGACGCGGCGGTTTACCCCCCAACCCCAGAACTGAACCCCTTAGTAGTGACGCTGTTCAAGTAGATTGGGTAACACTCAAGCCAAGGACACAAAACCTCGCTAGTACAAATGTTTTAAATCGGGCAACTAGCCTGACACCAGCGCCTATCGTGGAAGCGCAAGGGTGGGTGAGAAATACTAAAGGAGAGGTGGTACTTACGGCTTATGCGCCCACAGCCACGGCCTATAGTTCTTGGCAGAAACCAGCTGATTGTCATACCGATTTTTAGATTGGGACTGCGGACAGGGTAGGGGCACAGCAATGCTGTGCCCCTATTGCGAAATTTCCCTAATCTCAAATTTCTAATTTTAAATCCAAAATTCCTTATACCATTTTACTTTACTGTTAATACAAATATCTTGGGTAGGGGCACGGCACTGCCGTGCCCCGGAGACTATTCATATGCATCATGATTTTTGTGAATTGGTATTACAGCCAATTCCCCACTAGCACATAAGGTGCCCAATAAGATGGAGTTTTGTCCTTAGCAAAAACCGCAAGTTGGGCACGCTGGAGTGCTTCGGCTTTATTTACCCCAGCCTTTAACTGTCGGTAAAACTCACTCATTACATCAGCGGTAAACCGATCGTCTACTGACCACAATGTAGCCAATGTACTGCGTGCGCCCGCCCGCACAGCTATCCCAGCCAGTCCCAAAGCTGCTCGTTTGTCTCCTTCAGCAGTTTTGCAGGCACTGAGAACGAGTAATTCAATGCTCTTAGACTTACTTCGATCGCTAACTCGCAGTAAATTATCGAATTCCTTAACCTTAACCAGTTTATCCGAGGTGAGAATAAAAGTTTTTTCCGGATCGGAACTAAATTCGCCGTGCGTTGCTAGGTGAACCACAGAGAAAGGAGTGGAGCGCAACTGTTTTTGCAAGTTTAATTCGGTAAACTCTTGATTTAACAGTTCTTCACTCTTGGATACCTCAGATTGGATTTCTTTTAATTCGCGTGGTACATTTTGCAGTGCGTGAAATTCTCTGCCTTCGACTAGGCGTTTTTCGCTGACTCCAGCAGTTAAAGCGTTTAATACCTTTTGCAAAGGTTTGGGATCGAGGAGTTGCAAACCAGGAGTTAAAGCGATCGCATATTTTTCTAGCAGATATTTCTCCTGCTGTTTATCGTAGAGAACCCCCATCGGAATATTCCGCAACTCTCCATCGAGTACAAACACTAAAGTTTTTATCCCAAAGCTGGCTAACTCTTTTTCCGCAGGTCGAATTAACCAGTCATATATCTGTTGAGACTGCTGCTGAACCCGAAAAGTCCCGCTGACATCGAGTAAGTTTATCCTCAAATCTGCTATAAAGCTTTCCAATTTGTCTTGGGCTATTACAACCTTGTAGTGCCGCAGTTGTTCTTGATTAGGCAACTTAAGAATAACCTCTAGGCGGTCTGGCAAAATAATCGGATAGATTACTGCTGCTCGTTGGTCTTTTTTGTCAACCACTGGGTCAAGTCCCTGCGTAGGACTTAAACAGGCCGACCGAAAGAAGTTATCGAGTTCTGCCAATTGCAGAGATTCAATTACATCACGAGCAAGCTTTAGATTGTCTCGATCCCCCCCTTGCTCCCCCCTTATCAAGGGAGGTTGGGGGGATCGCAACAGCAATTCAACTAATTCTCGATACACCGGTTCGACATTTTCACGGAAGGAAAACTGAACGTCTGGATTGATGGCGACTAAATCAGTACGCAGAGATTGGAGGGTTTTGTAGGCTACATCGTAGGATGCGATCGCGCCTTTAATATCTCCCTTTTTTTTCAGCAAACGTCCCAACTGCCATTGCCACTGGTAAGCAATGTCCGATGCATTAATAGTCTGCGCTTTGAACAAAGCTTTCTCGGTGAGGTTTTGAGCTTCAGATAATTGCCCGGTTTTTTCATACAACTCGCCAAGAGTACCTTGAGCATAAGATTCTGCTCGCTGGTCTTGTAACAAAAGCGCCCGATCTACAGCGGTGGACAATTGCTTCTTGGCAATATCTAGCCAGGGTGTATCTATCTTGGTTCCTGTTCTTAATTGTGTGAGATTCTGGGCAAATTTAATCCGAGTATATACTGAACTTCGGCTAGGAGGCAAGTTACTAATTTCCGACTCGATTTGAGATGATAACGCTAATGCATCTTTCTGGATTTGGGGTGATAACGCCAATGCATTTTTATCTTCTTTCTCCACAAGTAGGCTAAGTAAGTTTAAGTGAGCGAGTATGCGTGCTTGAGCAGAACCAGATGCAGCAGCCTGCTGGTAGTACTGGGAAGCAGCTTTAATATCTTGCTGGGCGCGGGCAGTGTTGCCTAGACTAAGTTGAGCCTCAGCGATGGCACTTGGAGATTGCACTCGCTGTGCCACTGCTAAACTTTTCCCTAACACTAGCCGCGATATACTTAAATCACCGACGACTCGGCGGACATTGCCGAGGCTACGCAGTCCTGTAGCTACAATAGGTGAGTCTGGAAGACTTGTGAGGGTTTGCTGTACCGAGGTTAAAATTTTGTTAGCTTGAACGTAAAGCCCTAAAGCTTGCAAAGCTTGTGCAGAATTAATCCGGTTACGGGTTAATGTAGCAGTATCGCCTATTTGTTGATAAATATCAGCAGCTTTTTGCCAGGTAATTAGTGCCGCTTCCGCTTGTCCCTGTGCTAATTGTAACCGTCCTTGAACATCTAAAGCTTGTGCCATAATTTGCGCTCGATCGCTCGAACTGCCCGTATCCCCAGACTGTAATATTTGCAGACTTTGGGCGATTGCTCCCTCAGCCTCAGCCCACAAGCCAAGTTGTTGATAAGCTAAGGAGAGATTGCTACTAGTCATCGCTTCCCTTAATTTATCCCCAGAGGCTTTAAAAGCAGATGCTGCTTGTTGTAAAACTTTGACCGCTTCAGTGAACTGTCCCGCATCGTATAATGTTTTACCCCGTTCCAGCAAGCTTTCAGTCTGCGATAAGCTATTTGTCAAGCTTTGTACGGTAGAGTACGCAGCAGGAGGTTTTGCCAAAATCGGTGATGCTACCTGAAATGCAGTTATCAGCGCCAGTAGTCCACAAACCAAAAATTGACGGGTAAACGTAGTTCGTAGTAAGCGCTTCAGTGCTAAAGCGCTTACTACAAACCATGCAAAGCGTTTAAGCTTCAAAATGGATTGTAAATTACGGAAAAATACACGCCGTTTTCTTGCCATGTTCTTTCCCTCGAATTAACAGATACTAAAGGAATACCCCAATCAAGACGAGCAGTAAAGCGATCGCCCTGACGCCACTGCAAACCCAAACCGACGGACACCAAGGTGTTAACGTCCGGATTTTCTCTACTTGAATTCCAACCGCTACCGACATCAAAAAACGGAACAACTTGCAAAAGCGTTTGTGACTGGGGAATGCGTAAAACCGGGTACTGAACTTCTGCGGTAGCAAGTATACCATTATCCGTCAGCAATAAATCTTGGCGGTATCCCCGGACACTTCCCAATCCGCCCAAGCCAAACTGTTCTATTGGCAAAAGCGATCGGTCTGCCAGTTGCATGTTGGCACGGACTAACAGTAAAGTCTCATCAGCTAAAAGACGCACCCATTGTGCCTGTCCCTGCCACGAAAAAAAGCGGCTATCAGGAGACTCTGTATTAATTGTGGCATCGAACGCACCGATGCCAATGTTGAATTGAGAACGAGCGGCGATAACTTGACGGCTATTGCGACTCGTCCATTCTTGAAAAAATTGCAACGACGAAACGCGGGTGCGTCCCCGTTCATCAGCTCCAGGCGAAAGTTCGCTAGCGGGAACTCCTTCTCTCTGTAGCAGGGACGATATATCACTTTCCCGTCGAGAAGCCGTAAAGCCAAGGGTAAATTCCTGCGTAGGAGTTTGGACTGCTGGCTGACGAAATGTCAAATCATAGTAGCGGGAAGCCGATTCGATATCTAGTATGTTAAAAGGATATTCGATGACATTGCTCGATGTAGTGCCATAGCTAAAGGTGAGCGTGCCATTGCGGGGATTAAGGGGCAATGTATAGCTAGCATCAAGGGAGTTGCTGCCATCAGTGTTGGTGTAGCCGACACCTAGATTATCTCCCAGCCCTAGTAAATTTGCTTCATTGATTTGAAGGCGACGGCGGAAACTACCAACGCTAGGCGATCGCCCATTGTCCAGCGCCACTTGAGCATTGAAAGATGGAGCCTCCCTGACCCTAACTGATAGTATACTTGTACCCAGACGGGAACCAGCAGCAAGTTCGGCAGATAGGTTTTGAATCAGAGGATTTTGTTGTAGTAGTTGTAGTGCTTCGAGCAGGCGATCGCGTTTTAAAGGCGGTGAGGTAGCAATCGCTAGGCGACTGCGTACATAATTGCGGTTCAGCCTTTGCGTACCAGTTATCTCGATGTCTTCTAATCGACCTTCGACTACCTGGATTTTGACTACACCAGAGGTAAGGGTTTGAGGTGGAATATAAGCTCCAGAAGTAATGTAACCATTTTTGATGTATAATTCGCCAATTGCGGAACGAGCCTGCAATAGTTGTGCAAATGCGATCGGTTTGTTGATGTAGGGCGCAAGTATAAGAGCGAACTCTTCGCGACTAAATACTGTGCTGCCAATAATTTCAAACCGTTCAACAATGAAGGTTTCAGAAACGCCTGGGATTTGTTCGTTGGGTGTGGGAACTGGGATAGAGGGTCGAAGTAGGTCGGATGGTGGAGGAAGTGGGGGTTGCGGTTGCGGTGATGGTGATGGCTTGGGAGGAAGTGGTTGGACATCCTGCGGCGGAGGGATTTGTTGATTCGCTAGTTGTGCCCTATCCACAGTCTGCGCCCTTAAGGGTCTAGTTATCAAACTGCTGAGTAATATAGATAAACTCACCTGCAAGCAAGACATTGCGAAACTATGAGGAAATTTAGGAACCATGACACTCAGTTGGGGTTTGCCAAGAACTATGCGGGGTGGTGGGTGCGTTCGCTGTCAGAACTACCTGCCCTTTGGCATTTCTCCCCCATCCTTGCGCTTCCACGATGGGTGCTGGTATGGCAGGAGTTTGATTATTGGTAACTTCGGGGCTAGAGCGGTTTTGTTTTTTTGGGTTGAGCGTCACCCAATCTACTTGAACTGCGTCACTGCTGAGGGGTTCGGTTCTGGGGTTGGGAGGTAAACCGCCGCGTCCGGTGATGGTAAAACTGTTTTGATTTTGTGCTGTACGTGGTTGACAGATTTGCGATACTTCAGTGTCAAGTGGTACGGCGGGCAAGTTGATTAATCCGCGATTGGGGTCAAGATCGGGGGTGTTGATTTCGACAGTGCCGTTTACCCCAAACTGGGAACTGGCGTTAATGTCACTTATTTCTATAGGCAAGGGGCGATACTCAACAAGCCCATATATACCAGAGGTAATGATGTTGATATTTCCTCCCCGACCTCGCAAGGCATTGGCGATAATATCGCTATTTTCTGATGGGACGGCGACGATAAAGCCGTTAGGAGCATTGATGGTGATATTGCCGCCATTACCATTTTTGCCAGCTTCAACAGATATCTGACCATTACGGCGCAATAGCAATAAGTCCCCCACCTCTATTGTGACATTGCCACCATTACTTGATTCTGTACTAGCAAATATCCCACTTCTAAAACCTACTGCTTGGTTAGATTCACTACTTTTAAAGTATAAGTTAGTGCCTGCAATCAGAATGCGGTCAGTGTTGAGGGTGATGTTACCAGCATTGCCGCTGTTTGAGGCACTAGTGACAAGTTGTCCGCCACCAGTAAGTTCGACTACCTTGGTATTAACAATGATATTACCGCCGTTAAGGGTATTTTTACTGTTTGCCCCTAAACTCGCACCATCGGATACACGCAAGGTAGGAGTATTAATACTGATTTCACCAGCAACTCCGCTGGCTCTTCCCTCACTTGTCGTTGTCAAGCTACTGTACGCATAAGACACTGCGCGATCGCCGTTTCTACCGCTCGATGAGTCACGACCAGAGATTTCTATTTTGTCTTTGGCATTAATTTGAATATTGCCGGAGTTTGAACCGCTGAACGACCTAGTTGACACTTCCGATCCATCAGTTATGGAAACAGACCGCCCGTTAATGTTGATATTACCACCATTACCTTTTGCTGCAAGGAAAATTATGTCTAAAGTACCAAAACTGGTATTGACCAAGCTATTTTGGATAGAGACAGAACCGGAAGATTGCACTGTGATGTTTCCGGCATTCCCGGATTGAATGGCAACGGCAACAAGCGAGCTATTGGAAGCCAAGGATATATCATTACCAAGCAGTAATATGTTGCCTGCATCTGTTTTCCTACTGGATGCGCTAAGATAGGCATTTGATAAATAAATAGAGCCATTGGCTTTTAGTGATATATTTCCGCCACCCAGTCCCTCATCTCCACTGCGGCTGGAGATTACCTTATCGTTTTCATCTACATCCTGCCCAATTAAAAAAATCGAACCATTGGCTTGTAGGGACACGTTTCCACCACGCCCGTTTCCATTGTTACTTGCATCTAGTGCCGGACTGCTAGCTTGATTATTTACGAAAATTTCACCTGCCTTGATAGTGATGTCACCTGCATTACCCGTAGTTTTTTCTTCAATACTTGTTGTCAAGGTACTATTTGGAAAGCTTCTTGCGCGATCGCTATTCGTGCCATTAAATGGGTCATTACCTGATATTTCAACTTTGTCTGTGGCATTAATTTGAATATCGCCAGCGTTTCCTTTGCCGGAAGCTCTAGCTGTCACTTCCGTTCCAGCATTTACAGAAACAGAGCGTCCGCGTATAGTAATATCACCTCCATTGCCTCCTAATCCAAGAAAGGTGGTTGCGATCAAGCTACGTTGGAAAGAGATAAGACCAGAGGATTGCACTGTGATGTTTCCAGAGTTCGCTTCTCCAAAACTTGAGGTATTAAGCGAGCTATTGTTTGCTATGGACACAAAATCCTTGGCTTCGAGTGATATGTTTCCGCCATTTCCCTTCCGGCTCCTGTTGATGGTGTCAAAATAAGCATTTGATAAAGAGATACTATTGGCTTTCAATGATATATTTCCAGACCCCTGTCCCTCCTGGGAGGCACTACGCGAGGAAATCAGCCTATCGCTGGCTTGTTTATCCTGCCCAATTAAAGAAATCGAGCCTGTAGCTTCAAGTGATATGTTTCCGCCACGTCCCTGTCCACGGTTACTAGAATCGAGCGCTGGATCGCTAGCCAAATTAGCTATTGAAATCTCACCAGCGTTAATGCTAATGTCACCTGCATTACCCGTAGCATCAGCAGCAACCACATTGGTAACACGGCTTGGAGGATCGATCCTCATCGCTCCAGTAGCATTGAGAGTAATGTTTCCAGGAGGTGAGCTATCTGCCGTCAATCCTTGCCCAATGCCAGCATAAATCTGACTTCCTCCTAAAATATCTAAGTTACGGGCGGTGATTCCGACACTACCCTGACCTCTATCAGTCACATTAACCTTAGCGCCATTGGTAAGCGATACATTCGCTGTCTCTACATCCTGTGGAACGCTCAAAGACATATTATTGCCATTAACATTAAGCCCTACCGTTCCCACTCCTGCGACTGCTGCCAACTCGATCCGACCATTTGCAGCTTGTAACGAGCCGCCATCTAACAGAATATTACCGCCCACCAGCACCAATGTTCTCTCTGGCTGGACTTGAAGACCAACGGTTGTGTCTCTACTATTGGTGGCAACAGATTGATTTTGGATGCTTCCGACATTCTCCCCAAATTGCAAGCCAAGGGGAACACTAATAGTTAGCAGAGGCGTGGTTTGGGGCGTAGTTGCACTAAACTTGATGCCATCAGCAAAGTTCAAACTACTCGCTGTACTCGCTACAAACGAACCCCTAACATCCAAACTGGCATTCTGCCCAAATATAATCCCCGACGGATTAATCAAAAACAGGTTCGCATTGCCCAATACTCCCAACTTCCCTAGAATGTTAGAAGCGTTACCCCCCGTCACTCGGCTCAAGATGTTCTCAATGCCAGCAGGATTGGTAAAATAGGCTCCTCGTCCGGACTCAATGTTAAATTCCTGAAAACTGTGGAAGAGGTTAGCTCCCCGAATTGCCCCACCATCAATGCGATCGCTCGTAATACCATTGATATCAACGTTTTTATTAACAACAGAACTTTCAGCGCCCAAGGTGTTATCGGGTATAAGCTGAAGTTGGGCTAAAGCATAATCTCCTCCTAAAGCCAGTATCTGCAACACGGCTGTGCTGAATGCCCCACAAAGCGTTAGCCAACCCGTCAACCCTAATTTACAATCCAAAATTGCACCCCTCAAACAGATAGCAGATTGCTGGATAGAGATTATTTTACCACTACTACATAAACTTCATCTGCTTTAAGATAGTTTGGATGCACTGCACTTAGTTAAAGTTTGACAGTGGTAAAGGATGGCTTAGAAAATTTAAACTTCAACATCAGTAGCAATAATAATTTGCTTGTCTCAATAGTCAAAGGCTACGGTAGCTTAGTTCAGCTTCAGCACTCTTCACAACACGATTAATACGGTTTGTTTCAACTCTACTTTACAGCAGTTTTCATCTAATTAGACCATAGTAGGGGCACGGCAGTGCCGTGCCCCTACGACAATCTCGATTAACACAGTGTGTTCTATTTAAATGAAATCCGCTGTAGTTAGCGATCGCAATTATGTGACGGCAACAGCGATAGCGTACAGCACTGACTTGTCAGTTCGCAAATCCTCCAATTCCATTAACTTCGCCACTCGTAACATTACTTATTCTTATTTCGCCAGGTATTTAAAGATCCATAAAACTAATGTGCGAGCATAATGAGAATAGTTAACAATGTAACGAGTTTCTTTGTGTCTTCGTTTTACTATACTCAAATTCCGTATCTTGCCTTAAAATCTTTAAAGTTAATTTGAAAAGCGTACCTCAACCTGTTAACATCATTTCTTGAACCCGGAGTAACATTCTGTTCCCACTTGAGACGGCGAATTGCCAATAACCTAGCAACAGATGCACTTGAAGTATTAGAAACAAAGTAGCAGTCTCCTTCAACTTGTAACTCAGAAGTTAAACCAATAAAAGAGCGGGCTAAATCGAGATTTAGTTCTGATTCATAATGCTTACATTCAACCGCGATCGGAATTTTAGAACAGTTAGGTTCTCGTCTCTCTAATCGACAACTATTTGCTTCTTCTTGATACAAAACACAGACATCACATTCATGGGATACTTGGGAAACTCCCTGAACTCTTACGCTTACATGAACTTCTAATAAAGGTTTACCTGCAAATTCAACTACTACATGCGTATAAGGTTTATCCGTAGCATAAATCTGACCTGGACTTTCACGAAACAATAAAGATTGAGGCTGATTACCAAAAGTATTTAAATAAGAAATCGAAGCACCCTCATTTTTAGCAGCACTAAGGATAATTTCCAAGATATATCTTTCATACAGATCCGAGGTTTGACGAAGAGATGCATAACCTGGGTCTATAACTCCACCAATCAAACTGCTAATTGCTTGCTTTAACCGAGAATTAATGGACATGAGCTTATAGCACTACAACGCAGTTCTTCAAGTAATTCTTTTAAAATATCAGCATTTTCTTTCCGGGGATAGACAATTTCTGGTCGATAATCATGTATTTTTTCCTGCTGACCATCTGAAGTAATAATTTTTGGCTCTAGGTTTTCTTCTCTCAAAAAATCAGAAATTTCTACCTCCATCGCTGCTGTTTCGACTAATGCTCGTTCTACCGCATCAATTAAGAGAAATAATTGCTCTCGGTTCGTTAATGGTTCAACTTTTAAATGAGAGGGTTGTTGACTTTTGTCTTGCACAAAGACTGTTTTTCCTCTTTTAATGACATCAGTCACCCTTTCGACTAACCATCCCAACCGAAACTGATTAAGAATTTCTACAAGTTCCTGATAAGCGACTGCACATTCTTGTTCATTCATAAAACCCTCATACTAGATAGCGTAATGTTTATAACTAATTTACACAATTTGCTAGTTAACTCTATATATATTTAATGTTAATGTAGTCTAGTAGCTTCAACAATACGAATTGGTAACGCTCCCCCAATCCCCAACCAACTCCGCAGCGCTAATAACCAGCCCTAACATTGCACCCCCCTGTCACAGTTGCTTGACAACGATTACGCTGCATTATTAGTATAAAGCCAATTCTTAGTCTTGAACGCACAAGTTTTACACTTTCAGAGCCAGATTTTTACAAAACTTCACTATTTTTGCTTGCACATTATCCTTAAAGATAGGATATGTCGCTTCTTGACAATAGCAGCGCTAGAATAAACACATCAATATTAAATGTAGTAATATCGCTATGTCTGTTGGCAAAGAATTAGAAATCCCTCAAGATACTGTTAAAGACATTAGGGAAAATGTTATTCTTTCTCCAAGTGATTTATACAGCGATGAACCTCCCTTGGAAACCGAACTGCATCTAGAGCAAATAATGCTCTTACTCAAATGTCTAAAATGGTTATGGCGAGATAGAACCGATTTCTATGCTGCTGGTAACTTAACTATTTATTACAGTTTAAATAAACGCAAAACAGAAGATTTTAGGGGACCGGATTTTTTTGTAGTGTTAGATGCTGAACGCAAAACCCGCAAAAGTTGGTTGGACGGTTTGGGAAGAACACGGCAAGTATCCAAATGTAATTTTAGAAACTTTATCCCCATCAACAGCGAATACAGACAAAGATTTTAAGAAAAAACTTTACCAAGATACTTTCCGTACACCTGATTATTTTTGGTTCGACCCAGAAAGTTTAGAATTTGCTGGTTTTTCCTCAGCTCGTAATACCATTGATATCAACGTTTTTGTTAACAGCAGAACTTTCAGCGCCCAAGGTGTTATCGGCTACAATATTGCTCTGGGCAAAAGCGCAATTGCACCAAAATGCCGATGTCTGCGACACTGTGAAGCCAAACGCACACCAACTCGCAATTTTTAAGAACCAGTTCCAACGAATACTCATGCCAGACATTACACCCTTCCCAAGAAATAGCAGTTGCTGAACCGTTACTGCACTAATGTTCAGTAAACCACAATAAGTACAACTAAAAGTAACCTTCGCCTGTACCTAATATCCCCGCAATCCAAAAAGCGGATGCCATTTTCGATTCTTTTTCTAAGCTTGCCAACCCACTAATTAATATAGATACCCCTATCGTCACCAAATGTTAAGGAGCTTGAATCAAAGTGATTGTAGTGGTGTCCGTCTATTCGGGTACGGTTATGTGACCTTTTATGACCTGTGGCACGACGACTTGGAATGTTACTATTAGAGAGTGCGCGGCAAGGGTTATGGAGCCTTGATACAGGCGATACTCGTTCCGAGTCGTTACGCGATCGCTTATGCTCCACAAACAGCAGTTTTAAAACGCCTAATTAGGACGTTTTGTCCCCATTGTAGAAAATCTGTGCTAACTTAATCCGAGATGTAATAGTCCCCATCCCCCTCAAACAATGATTATTTCTGTTTAAATTAAAATCCAGGCAATTCGAGCTAGATCAACCTGTCAAACGAAACACAGGTTAACTTATAATTATTTAACAATTATTAACAATTAATAAGTTTACCTAGAACATAAAAGCAACGGACGGGGGAGCGTTTGTTATGGACCAGCCCTTGCTGGCTTTCAAGGACAAGCTTAATTAATTCCAATAGTGCCATTTCAGCTGAACATAAAACAATGAAAGACCTCACTCGTTATCGAAATATCGGTATCTTCGCCCACGTAGATGCTGGTAAAACCACCACCACAGAAAGAATCCTCAAACTAACCGGAAAAATCCACAAAATTGGTGAGGTGCATGAAGGTGCGGCAACAACCGACTTCATGGAGCAGGAACAAGAGCGAGGTATTACGATTCAATCGGCTGCGACGACCTGTTTTTGGAACGAACACCAATTCAATATAATTGATACTCCAGGGCACGTTGATTTTACCATTGAGGTTTATCGATCGCTCAAAGTTCTCGACGGGGGGATCGGTGTATTTTGTGCTAGTGGTGGTGTAGAACCTCAGTCCGAAACCAACTGGCGCTATGCAAACGACTCGGAGGTTGCGCGTGTCGTTTATATCAACAAACTCGACCGTATCGGTGCAGATTATTACCGAGTTGTCAAGCAAATCAACGATGTGCTTGCAGCTAAACCCTTGGTAATGGTGCTACCGATTGGTACAGAGAACGACTTTGTGGGCGTGGTAGATTTGCTAACCCGTAAAGCATGGGTGTGGGATGATTCTGGCGACCCGATGAATTATGAAATCAAAGACGTTCCTGCCTCGATGAAAGATGATGTTGAAAAGTACCGCGAGCAGTTGATTGAAACAGCTGTCGAGCAGGACGACATATTGATGGAAAAATACCTCGATGGTGAAGAAATTGCCGTCGAAGATATTAAGCGTTGTATTCGTAAGGGTACTATAGCTCTAGACTTCTTCCCCACCTACTGCGGTTCTTCGTTTAAAAACAAGGGCGTGCAGTTAGTGCTTAATGCTGTTGTTGACTACTTACCCAACCCAACCGAAGTAAAACCACAGCCAGAAGTGGATTTAGAGGGTAACGAAACAGGCGAATTTGCGGTTGTCTCGCCAGACAAACCATTGCGGGCGCTAGCATTTAAAATCATGGATGACCGCTTTGGTGCCCTCACTTTTACCCGGCTTTACTCCGGTGTATTGAGCAAGGGTGATACAATTCTCAACACCGCCACAGGTAAAACCGAGCGTATTAGCCGTCTTGTGGAGATGCACGCCAACGACCGCCAAGAGATAGATTCCGCTCAAGCTGGAGACATTGTGGCGATTGTGGGGATGAAAAACGTTCAAACCGGACATACCCTTTGCGATCCCAAAAACCCGGCAACCTTAGAACCGATGGTTTTCCCAGAACCAGTTATTTCCATCTCGGTGACACCGATTAAGAAAGGTACTTCCGAGAAAATGGGAGCTGCACTTGGTAAAATGGTGCAGGAAGACCCATCGTTCCGCGTAGAAACTGATGTGGAAAGCGGCGAAACCATCATTAAAGGGATGGGTGAGTTGCATTTGGATATTAAGGTTGATATTCTCAGACGTACCCACGGGGTTGAAGTCGAAGTTGGTAAACCTCAAGTTGCCTACCGCGAGTCTGTTACTAAGCGCATCGAAGACGGTTACGTTCACAAGAAACAATCCGGTGGTTCCGGTCAATACGCTAAAATCGATTACATTATTGAACCTGGCGAACCTGGTAGCGGTTTCCAGTTCGAGACAAAAGTAACTGGTGGTAGCGTACCCAGAGAGTATTGGCCTGCCGTTCAAAAAGGTTTCGCAAGTAGTATCGACCGTGGTGTGTTGGCTGGATTCCCTTGCGTAGATTTGAAATTTATCTTGACAGATGGCGGCTTTCACCCAGTTGACTCCTCTGCGATCGCTTTTGAAATCGCCGCAAAAGCTGCTTATCGGCAAACCGTACCCAAAGCTGCTCCCCAGTTGCTCGAACCAATCATGAAAGTCGATGTCTTCACACCAGAAGATTACATGGGGGATGCGATTGGTGACTTAAACCGTCGTCGTGGCATCATTAAATCGCAAGAGACAACTCCTACTGGCGCTCGCATTAAAGCAGACGTACCATTGAGCGAGATGTTTGGTTACATTGGCGATTTGCGTACCATGAGTTCCGGTCGCGGTCAATTTTCGATGGAATTTTCCCATTATGCGCCATGTCCTGCAAACGTCGCAGAGACGGTAATTAAGGAAACCAAAGAACGGGAAGCTGCGAAAGCTAAGTAGTATTGGTTGAAGTTGGGGCGGCAACGTTCGCTCCTAAAAGAAACTTTAAGCAAGAAGTAACTTTATAATTCCAAAAGAGCGCACATTAGCACTCTTTTGGAATTTTTTAGGTAAGAAGTAAATAAATTTGCGTATTTTTCTATGTAGCTAAGTATCTATTAATCGTTTTCATGCTTATAATCTTCTTAAAAATTCCTCTGGAAGCATCGCAGGAACTGAAGAAGCGGTAAAATCGGATGTATTGCGCGTCATAATTATTTCTAAGCCAGCTAAAACAGCTGCCATACTCGTCACCGCATCCTCAAAATCTGTAATTGAGCTTTGCAACGCTTGCCGAATTACCTCGTCTGTCACGCTGGCAACCTGAATTTGCTGCAATAATCTTGTTAGTAAATCCCGTGCTGCCTCATTACCAATTTGGCGACGCAAAATATAAAAAATATTGGTAACAGCATGTGCCGAGACATATCCTTGTGCCCGTTTTTGCATTACTGTATCCAAAGCTTGTGCGGAAGCTACTACAAATGGTTGACGCTGTGCCAAAATATCGAGTAATACATCGCTGGCAAACAATACCAGCTTCAACGGTACTTCTCCTCTAAGTAATCCACATAGCTCTTTTGTCAACACCCAGCGAGTTACCGCGACTGGGCTTCAGGACTAGTTTCTGGAGCCTTGTAACTTCGGTTTTAGTTGACCAGAGTCAGGATAAGACCTACGTTCACGGCAAACGTTAAAGAACCTACCAATGGATGCGTAGCTAGTCCATTGCTCTAGAAACGAGCGATTAAACATTTGTATCTGGGGATAGAAAGTGTCGTTTGTATAGTACTGAGCGTGAACATACTCGAAGCTAACATTACCCGTTCTACGGAGTTTTCAAACATGTCAAACTACGTTTTCGTTATTGACACCAACAAAAAACCATGTAATCCAGTTCATCCTAGAGCAGCACGACACTTGCTTAAGTCGGGCAAAGCCGCAGTATTCCGTCGTTTCCCGTTTACTTTGATACTCAAAACTGAATCAACCGAACCAGTACGAGAAATACAAGTCAAGATCGACCCTGGTTCTAAAACGACTGGAATCGCGTTGACACAAGGTGCTTACGTTATTTGGGGAGCCGAATTATCTCACAGAGGGCGAGCCATCCAAAAGTCATTGTCATCACGCAGCGCTATCCGTCGAGGTAGAAGAAATCGACACACCCGGTATCGTAAATGTAGGTCGCTAAACAGAGCCAGACGGGAAGGCTGGCTTGCACCAAGTTTGCAGCACCGAGTGGAAACCACCCTTACTTGGGTAAATAAGATAATCAAATTTGCTCCAATAACGGGAATATCCCAGGAGTTGGTTCGCTTCGATTTGCAGCAATTGGAAAACCCCGAAATATTGGGAATCCAGTACCAACAGGGAGAATTACAGGGGTACGAGGTACGCGAGTACTTGTTGCAAAAATGGGATAGAAAATGCTCGTATTGTGATGTCAAAGATGTTCCCTTACAAATCGAACACATACATCCAAAAGCAAAAAGTGGTAGCGATAGAATCTCAAATCTTTGCTTGGCTTGCGATTCCTGCAACAAGAAAAAAGGAGTACAAGATATTGAAACGTTTTTAGCTAAAAAGCCCGAAGTTTTGAAGAATATCATTGCACAAGCCAAACAACCTTTAAAGGATGCGGCCGCTGTTAACTCAACCCGCAACGCTTTGCTATCACGAATCAAAGAAACCGGACTACCTGTGGTGACTGCTTCTGGAGGCAAGACTAAGTTTAATCGAAGTCGGTTAGAACTGCCAAAGACTCACTGGATTGATGCTGCTTGTGTGGGCGATGTTGATAGTTTGAAACTGTTAACAACCAAACCATTATTAATCAAGGCAACAGGGCATGGAACAAGACAAATGTGCGGCACCGACAAACATGGTTTTCCAACAAGACACAGAACAGTCAAACAAATTCATTTTGGATTTCAAACTGGCGACATTGTAAAAGTAGTTGTACCAACTGGCAAATTTACAGGGACTTATAAAGGTCGAATAGCAACAAGAGCTAAAGGGAGTTTTAGTTTGAGTCATAGCAAAGGAAAATTTGATGTTTCATATAAGTACTGTAAAATAATTCACAGAAAAGATGGTTACAGTTATGTAAGTTGACAAATATTGAATGCGACTCAAGTCGCGTGAGTTGTGTTTCCTCCGCGCTTTAAAAAGACGCGGCTCCCACACTGCGCAATGTTATTTTTTGTGGATTTTCTGTTTCCAATCGAATCACACCTATTAAGCTTTGAGTCCAGGGGTCAAGTTTAGTTAAAGGTTCTACTATTGGATTTGAAATAACCGAAAGCGTTTCTTGCTGAATTGATGTCAGCACATACTGAACCAAACGCCAGCGATCGCTTATCGGTAATTCCAGTACTTGCTTTTCCAGTTCTTGCAACGTCATTATTACTCGTTTCCAAACAAAAACTATCTTAATTCTAAGCTTATCATTTTTTGACAAAACCCCAAAGCACCTGCATAAGCGCGTTGTTTTAAAATTATAAGCTACTCAAACGAAACTAAGAGTTTACGAAGCAATAAAGCAAGTGCTTTACGCTCTGACTCCTCTAAAACCGCAAGGATACGATGTTCGTTTACAACATGAGCTTCAACAGCCTTTTCAATAGCATTTAAGCCTTTATCTGTCAACACAATCAAAGTTCCCCGGCGATCGCTTGGGTCGGGAACACGCTTAACGAGTTCGGATTGCTCCAAGCGGTCTATACGGTGCGTCATTGTACCCGACGAAACCATTAAAGTATTAAACAATTCCGTTGGCGAAAGCTGGTAAGGCTGACCAGAGCGACGCAGAGCAGCCAACACATCAAATTCTCCAATCGTCAATCCAAACTCTGAAAACGTAACCTGGATAGCTCGTTCTAAATGTTTGGCTAACCTCCCCATCCTTCCAATAACACCCATTGGTGATACGTCTAAATCCGGACGCTCCCGATGCCATTGCTCCAAAATCTTATCGACTGCATCGAACTCCATTATGCCACTTGCTCATCTAAGTTTCTTGACATTAAATATCTTGACATCAAACTAACTGCTATAATCTTGATATCAAGTATCTTAATATCAAGATAAAAATCAGAGGAGGTTTGAAAATGGATGGACGGACAATTTTTCTCTTGTCAGCCCTAATTGGTGGAGCTATCTTACCGATTCAGGTTGCACTTAACACGTTGCTTAAACGCTATGTTGGTGAACCGATGCAGGTTACCTTCATTTCATACCTTGCTGGTGCTTTGGCATCATTTGTTATTTGTGCTTTTGCTCGATATCCATTTCCGGCTTTGACAACGATAGGACAAACCTCCTGGTGGATGTGGATTGGGGGTTGTTTGGGCAGTTTGTATGTATGGTCAACGATTTTTGCCGCACCTAAGATTGGGACAGCGCTTACGCTTGGACTTACCATTGCAGGTCAAATGATTGCAGCACTTTTTTTAGATCATTATGGTGCAATCGGACTAAACAAGAATCCGGCAAGTCCAGAAAAAATTGCAGGAGTCGTACTAGTAATTTTGGGTGTTTCTTTAGTCGGTTATGCAAAGCGGTAATGTTCAACTTTAAAAACATAGCGAGTGCTTGAGCCTTACCTACGGTCGATATATCGCTCCTAACATCGCTTATTTACAATATGTTAATTTAGTAAGATAAATAAGTAAGCTTTAGGAGAAAGTCTCTTGGCTAAGAAAGTTACGATCACCCTTGATGATGATGTTTTGGCTTTTATCGACCGACAAGCGGCATCAACTGGAGATACCCCCAATCGTAGCGGTTATGTAAACTCTGTTTTAGCAAAACACCGTCGCGCTATTTTAGAAGCAGAAATGATTGCAGCACTTAAAGAAGATGCCCTTGACCCCGAATATCAGGCAGAGATAGCAGCTTGGGATTGTGTTGTTGGCGATGGTATTGAATAATGCCAAATGGTACTTTAGTTTATCAACGTGGGGAAATTCGTTGGGTAAAGCTCGATCCAACAGTGGGTGCAGAAGCACAAAAAACACGTTCTTGCTTAATAGTTCAAAATGATGTGATGAATCAATACGGTTCGCTGACAGTCATAATGCCATTTCGACCAGGAACAAAAAATGCTCCTTATGTGGTGAACGTCAAAGCTACGACGAACAATGGTTTAGACCAAGACCGCTATATTGATGTTGGGCAAATTCGCAGTGTTGATAATAGCCGCGTATTAGGTTTAGTGGGAGTATTGGAGGATGAGTATTGGGAAGCGATTCGAGCCGCGTTGGATATAGTGCTAAATTTTGAATGAACAAAAAAGAATTACGCCGTGAATTGCTCAAAATTCGCCAATCAATGACACCCCAAGAATGGAGAGAAAAAAGCGATGACAAAACACCAATGCTAGATTTTGAATGAACAAAAAAGAATTACGCCGTGAATTGCTTAAAATTCGCCAATCAATGACACCGCAAGAATGGAGAGAAAAAAGCGATTGCATCTGTTCTCACCTTTTAGCACCTCCCCAATTTGCCCAAGCTAAAACTATTCTCGCCTATTTCAGCTTTCGTCAAGAACCCGATCTGAGTCTTTTATTTGCTAATACTCGTTACCGTTGGGGTTTTCCACGTTGCGTCGGCAAAAATCTATCTTGGCATATTTGGAAACCAGGAGACAAATTAGAAACGGGTGCTTACGGTATTATTGAACCTTCTGAAACTGCGAGCATAATTGAACCAAACGAAGTCGATTTAATCTTAGTACCGAGTGTAGCTTGCGACTATCAAGGATATCGTTTAGGCTACGGTGGTGGGTACTACGACCGCATGTTGAGTTTACCTGAATGGGCTATAAAGCCGACTATCGGCATTGTATTTGCTTATGCGTATTTACCGCATTTTAATTTTGATAATTGGGATAAAAAATTACATTATATTTGTACTGAAGAGGCATCTCTGATGGGTTCAAAGAATCCCGGATTCTGACTCTGACGACAAGTTACAAATAACTAATAACCAATGACAACTGACAAATAACTAAATTATCAATAATGATATTAAAACAACGATTAAAAGTGGTGGGAATGTATGGGTTGCTGAGTGCGATCGCATTAATTACCCTTTTCCCATTATTGTGGCTGGTTGGCACAGCATTTAAATCGCCATCCGAAAATATCTTCCAGTCACCACCGCAATTATTGCCCGCTCATCCTACGTTTGATAACTTTATCACCGTTTGGCAAACCAATCCATTCGGGCAATACCTTTTCAATAGTACTATTGTCGCGCTGCTAACTGTAGCCTTGAATTTAATCTTTTGCGCTTTAGCTGCTTACCCCTTAGCAAGACTATCTTTTCCAGGACGCGACTGGATTTTTACTGCCGTTGTCACCACAATCATGATTCCTTTCCAAATAGTCATGATTCCTTTATATATATTGACCGTACAAATCGGATTGCGAAATACCTATTTGGGGATGATTTTTCCTTCTTTAGCTTCTGCCTTCGGTATATTTTTACTCCGACAAGCATTTTTGGGCGTTCCCAAAGAATTGGAAGAAGCTGCACGTATGGATGGTTGTTCGGAATTAGGCTTGTGGTGGAATATTATGTTGCCTGCAATTCGTCCCGCACTGGCAACGCTGGCAATATTTGTATTTATTGGTGCTTGGAGTGATTTTCTTTGGCCCCTTATCGTTATCCAAGATGAAAATCTATATACTCTGCCGCTTGGAGTTGCGAAGTTAGCGGGCACATTTTCACTCGACTGGCGTTTAGTTGCTGCTGGTTCGGTAATTTCCATTGCCCCAGTCACAATTTTATTCTTATTTCTGCAACGTTACATTGTACCAACTGATGCTGGCAGCGGTGTTAAAGGATGAATTTTACTTATATTTAATGTTTGAATTGCACAGCTTTGGATGATGTTTACAAAATATCATCGAGTACGACTGTACCACCGTCATAAAAATCTATGCCGAGATGATAATCGGCAAGTAGCGCAGTCCCAATCAAGGGGCGATGCCCCATCCCCAATACTGCAATGTCCCGTTCCAAGCCGTTCCAGAAAATAGTTGCAAAATAAACGTTAGTTGAAACGCTTGAACTATCGGCAAGATTTGCGTCGATTCGCGCTGCATAGGGTAAGTCAAGTTCAGTAATCGCAGCAGAAGGTAAAGTTAAAAAACCTTCAAAGCCCGTATCAACAACACACTCAATTTCTAAGTCTAAACGCTCTGGAAGACGAAGAATTACAGCCATTCGAGCTTGAAGCCCAACTACAGTTACCTGTATCACGATGCCGTCCTAACCAATGCACCACCGACAGCGTAAACCGCATTATACCCGATTCGTTCTACCCAAATTGCTGCATCAGCCTGTTTGGCTTGTAATCGGCGACTTGTTACGACTAAATCATTATCGATTTCATACTCACCCGTCTCAACGTTAATTGAGATGATTTTGCCAATATTTTCTGCTGTCTCCACTTGAGCGCGAATACTATTTCTATAGAGTTCTTTTCCACGTCGAGTAATTTCTTCGCCACTAAGTTTAGGGTAAGGCATATAAAGTATCTGCGAATTCACTGAGTGCAAGCTTTTGTAATTATTGTAAAACAAAAGCACATAGCTCGCGCATCCCATAATCAAACCCGAAATCAGTATGGTTTTTTGGATAATTTGGTCAGATGCGCTCTGTGCTAGCCTGCTCTAGTTTTGTAGGTTGGGTGAAACGTAAGCGCAAAGCGCAGGCTACGCCAACGCGCAGCGTGTCCCCTTGGGACGAGCGTGTAACCCAACATCAACGAGACTATAAATGTTGGGTTTCGCTTACGCTGCACCCAACCTACATAATATATAGAACTCATATTTGATTTTTGAAAAGACACGTAGGGTGTGTTAGCGATAGCGTAACGCACCAAATCCTTAAGAATGGTGCGTTACGACTTTCGTCTAACGCACCCTACAATACTTAATTTTGTTCAAAAATCAAACCGGATTCCTATATATATTTTTTTTTCAAAAACTCCACGTTTCAATGATTTTTAAATAGCGGTGTTAAAGATTAAATTTTACTTATATTAAATATTTAAACTCTAGAAATAAAATTATGGAATAGAGGTCAATAAGCTCAAAATGCACTCGAACCTGATGGAAAGTTTTGTCTACACAATTGGGAGTAGATAAAGTGCTTACCTAAGTAATCGTGACATGTAGCTTATAATGCACACTCGCTTAATAAATTCAAGTGGTAAGCACCTATCTTCCACAGCAGAAAATAAATCTCAGGAGCATGAATGTACGTACAATTTAACAAGCTCCGCTTTTTCTGACTACCACCCAAATCGTTTTGAAAATCAGCATCAAATCGTACATTGGCGACCATTTGCACTGATATTCAACATCCATACTGACTATTTTTTCAAAATCTTTAATGCTCGAACGACCGTTAGCTTGCCATTGTCCAGTCATTCCTGGTTTAACTTGCAACCGTTGCCAATGGTGTGGTTGGTATTGCATAACTTCATCTAAAGTCGGCGGACGAGTACCAACTAAACTCATTTCCCCTTTGAGAACATTCCAAAATTGGGGAAGTTCATCGAGGCTGGTTCGGCGTAATATTTTACCGATAGGGGTAATACGCGGGTCATCAGTGCATTTGAAGATATGACCTTGAGCTTCGTTTTTTACCAAGTGCTTAAGCTTATCGGCATTGACGACCATTGAACGAAATTTCCAAATTCGGAAAGTTGTTCCGTGTAAACCGCAGCGCATCTGACTATAAAACAACGGACCTCGATCGGAAAACAAACTCGCTATTACGACAGGTATGCATACAAAGGCTGTAATTACCAGCCCAACGATAGCACCGATAATGTCGATTAGCCTTTTTGCGGTACTTGTAACAGAGGGATGTAAAGTCTGTTGCAAGTAATAATTAGAATCGGGATGAATTACCATCGGCGATTCCCGTGCAGAAGTATCTGCGTTCGAGATATAAGCTGACACAGTATATTTCGGTTATTACATATTTACTACGTTCGATTGTTTAATCATAGTCAAGTAAATTTACTTGAAAACCTCAAAGACCAAAATTTTACGTAATCTTTTAATTGAGTCACGAAAAGATAAATTTTGCGTATTTTTTAGATAGCTGAGTGGAAAGTAGGGAGTTAGGAGTTAGGAGTTAGGAGTTAGTAGTTAATCTCCCCTT
>CAXTCQ010000018.1:0-56475 GCA_964242965.1 uncultured Calothrix sp.
CCCAAAATTTAAATACGTTTGTGATTGTTTCACAGATGGCTTTTCAACCACACCCCAAGCGATAACTTGAGGCACATAACTATTTATTATACGCAAAAATTCCGTATAATCTTTTTCCCGATAATGATGTATTAAACATTACAAACAATTTCTGTCACGATATAAAGAAAAATTCTGTATAACAGTATAAAATCTCATCATTCTTAGAGGATGTTTGAAAAGGGCTTATAATCTAGATTTCTCGTTGAGGTCGAGATGCTTCATTGCGCGGAGTTTACCCTCGAACCCTTCGCTTCGCTCGAGGGTAAACTCCGTGAAGGGCTCCATTCAGCATGACAAAAACTATACTTTTCAAACATCCTCTTAGCCCATTTTAATGGACTTGAGCTATTAGCATGGGAATTTAATTCCCATGCGGGTATGAACGTAGTCGGACATTTACACAGCTAATGTTAGATTTCCCGTACTAAAATTTTTCGTATTTACACTACTACTAAATATCCCATTAATAATAGTCGGTTTTCATGAATATAAAAGTGATATAAACCGTATTTTCAATCATTTCAACCTTTATTACTATAGGGACATATGAAACGATATACCGAACGAATTAATCGATACCCATTTAAAAAGGAGCTTTAGCTTAATGTTAGTACGTCACAACCCCTGGAACGCTCAGGACGCAATTACTCAGCAACTAGATTCATTGTTTCAAGAACTCCAAGCACCTGTATTTAGAACTCCTGCTGCTGAACTTCATGAAACCTCGGAAGCAGTACATCTTAAATTAGAATTGCCTGGTGTTGAAGCCAAAGATGTAGATATTGAAGTTACCGAAAATTCAGTCAAAGTGGTAGCTGAACGTAAAACAGAAACCAAAACTGACTCTAACGGTAAAACCAGAAGCGAATTTTATTACGGCAAGTTCCAACGTGTAATTCCCCTACGCGCACGTATCCAAAATACAGCCGTAACAGCGGAATACAAAGACGGTATCTTAAACTTGACACTACCCAAGAGCGAAGCTGAGAAAAACAAGGTAGTCAAAGTTAACCTTGGTGAAGTCTCCGCGTAATTTATCTAGCAATTGGTTAAAAAGTGATATATGGTGCCCAGTCTCTCAAGTAGAGGCTGGGTTTTTTATTTAAACATTTTCAAAAATTAAATTAAGTGCCTGTGCAAAATTAATTATATATTCCTGAATTCTGAATTCTGTATTCAGTAAAGTAAACAGCAAAAAAAGATATATAAATAATTTTGCGTACTGCACTATTCAATGTGATGTTTGTATATAATTAGTTACCAGTAGAACAATAATATCGCTCTCCTACTTTCCAAAACCCAAGCGCAACAACAAGAAAGAGAATACCTGCTATGGGGGAAATATAACAAAACCACAGGGGTACTGAAAAAGCACTTTCTTTTTCCAGTACAGCAACCAGAGGAAAATAGCTGACGCAAGCTAGCGGTATCAAGAAAGTGAAGAATCGCTGAAACCACTTACTATAAATTGAAAGCGGGTACTGAGCCGTTTCGACTCCTCCATAAGTGAGGATATTCATGATTTCGAGAGACTCGATAGTCCAAAATGTCAGCGTTGCCTGTAAAATGACGATACCAATAAAGAGTGCAACTCCACCAATAAACGAGCTACCCAAGAGCCATAATGTTTTTAAAGTTAAAGGGATCTGAAGAGTTGAAAGCGACCACCCCATAACTACAAGTCCTTGAAAAAATCGTCCTATGCGCTTTAACGTAAATTCTGTGCCTAGAAGTTGCAGTACTGTGGTGCGGGGACGCAGTAGTAAACGGTCGAAATCTCCGCTTTTAATGATTTTTCCAAATGTATCAAATCCCCGTCCCAACGCATCCGCACAGGCAAAAGAAATATTGACCATTCCGTAAAAAAGAGCAACTTCATTTAGGGTCCAGATACCAATATTATTAAAACGGCTAAAAAGTGCCCATACTCCGAAAAATTCAATTGCAGTTGCGAGAAGTTGCCCTACGGTTTGCAGCAAGAAGGACACTTTATATTGCATTTGCGACTTGAAAGATACGGAGATATATCGGAGATAAAGATAAAAAGTGTTCATGGTTATCCCCCTTGAATTACAAGCTTTTGGACACCACGGTTGACAAGAAAACGCCCAAGCAAAACAATAACAATTATCCAGAAAGCTTGATGGAGCAATACACCTAACAGCGCATTTGGTGGTAGATTACCTGTAAATAGGCGAAACGGTCGGTCGAGAAGCCCAGAAAAAGGAAGTGCATTGAGGATAGGTTGAATCCACTCAGGGAAAAATGGCAAAGGTACAATCATTCCTGAAAGGATACTCACGAGACTGGGAAGGATACTATTAATCCCCTCTCCCGAAAGCGTCCACATCATCGATACAGTTAGAAGCATAGTTATTGCAGACGAAAGCAGAATTGCACCGATAAAAGAGAGAAAAAAGGCAATGAAAGCAGCAAACGAGGGAGGAAAAGAAAGCGACCATTGAAATAATCTAACTAGAGGCAAAATAAAAATTGTTACGCATAGAAGCGGAATAGCACGGAGGAATAAGGGGGCTGTACGCATCGCTAGAGCGCGGGTAAACCAGAAATTGTAAAGGTCGGTAGGTCGGAGCAGGTCGTATCCTACAGCACCAGAACGTATCAAGTCTTGAATCTCTCTATCACCCGACCAAGGGACTATCACCATCAAAAAAGCTTGTCCCAGCCACACATATCCTACAGCTTCACGAAAATTCATCGGTTGAGCAGAGGTCGCATGAGTGAAAAATGCCTCTAGAACCATGACTTTGACGAATCCCCAAAAAAGTTGAGTTGCAACCCCTGCCAAAGCAGCAGTACGATATTGCAGTAGCAGCGCAAATCTGGCAACAAACAGCGACCAATATGCTTGCATTCTAAAAATCTCCTGTCGAAGCGTAAAGTTCGGCAACTATCTCCTCAATTGGTGGATTTTCTACAAAAAGGTCTTCGACTTCATATTTAGATGTAACCTTGCTAATTAGGGAAGCAGCAGAAATTTTTATAGGGTCGAAAGCAAGGGTTACTGTGCGACCTTCGTAAGAAATTATCCTGACTCCTGCTTCTTCAAATAAAAAATCATCGTTTTTGAGGTCGATTTTTAAGTACCGACGTGAAGAAACTTGAGAACGCAAAGTTGCTAAAGAACCATCGCTCATTATCTCACCTCCACCAATAATAATTACGCGATCGCATAACGCCTCAATGTCATCCATGTCGTGGGTGGTCAGGATGGTGGTTACTTTGTGAGTTTTATTAAGCGTTTTAATAAATTTTCTCACGGCAAGCTTTGATACCGCATCGAGTCCGATTGTTGGTTCATCAAGAAAAAGTATCTCAGGTCTGTGTAGCATTGCAGCGGCAAAGTCACACCGCATCCTTTGACCAAGGCTTAATTGTCTCACGGGAGTAGAGAGAAATTCCCCAAGACTAAGCAAATCAATCATCTCGTCGCGTGTCTTGCGATATTCACGATTGGGAACGCGATAAATATCCCGCAGCAAATCAAAAGACTCAATTACTGGCAAATCCCACCATAATTGGGTTCTTTGACCAAATACTACCCCGATACGACCAACATGCTGAATTCTATCTTTCCAAGGAGTGCGATACTCCGCAGGAGTTGTTTTGCGATCGCCAATTATGCATTTTCCACTTGAAGGCACTAAAATACCACTTAAAATTTTAATAGTAGTCGATTTACCTGCTCCATTCGGGCCGATGTATCCGACAAGTTCCCCCTGTTCCAGAGAGAACGAAATACCTTTGAGTGCATGAACTTCTCTCGTCTTTCGCTGTACAAGTCCTCGTATTGAACCAAAAAGTCCAGAGGAGCGTTCAGACACAAAAAAAGTCTTTTTGAGGTCTTCGACAATAATTTGAGACATATATTACCGACCCATTACACTCACTTTTATATTAATAATTCATTCGGTAATATTGACTGTGGTAACATTCCATGCACACCTTTTTAGTAACTATTGATAACTTGGCTAATGCCGAAATTCACAGCAATGTTACACAATACATACATTTCAAGCAGAAGTTGCGGTGTTGGATAAATTGGATGACATTACGCTGAAACCATTGTGGGAGTAATAAGAATCATATAACGTAATTTTAGCGATTAGCTACACTATAATGAATTTTTGCAAGCATAGATAGTCGTGTATACCACCCTCATTAGAGCAAGGGTCTTTTTCTATATAGATAGGAGTTTCTAGTGAAATAGGTAGTTGAGCCAATCGAGCAATAAAACGTAACTTCTCAACGGTCATTTCCATATGTTCGCTAATTTCTGCTTCGGTAGGTTTACGACCTATCTCTTGAGAAAGCAACTTGCAAGTTTTTTAATTCTAGAGATACTTTCGTATACGTAAATTGGTAATCGGATAGTGCGAGACTGGTCTGCGATCGCACGAGTAATTGCCTGACGAATCCACCATGTTGCGTAGGTAGAAAACTTATAACCTTTCTCATGGTCAAACTTTTCAGCCGCACGAATCAAACCAAGATTGCCTTCTTGAATCAAATCTTGGAACGACAATCCGCGATTCATATATTTCTTAGCAATTGAAACCACAAGTCGCAGGTTCGATCGTACCATCTTGTCTTTGGCACGACGACCGACGTGCAAGCGATAAGCTTTTGGTAAACGCACAGCTTTGACTAAAGAATATTTTAAAGCGTTTGAATTGGCTTATGGTGACGAACCCAATGGTGGTAGCGTGTGGGTGGATGAAGGGGAAAATGGTAGATGGCGTCATTTTAGTGGGGAAAAAATTACCAAAAGCGGAGAGAACTTAGATATTACCTAGTTGCGGGATGAAAGCTTACAGTCAGGTGATAACCTACCCGAACCAGAAATAATGACTAAACTACAAATTGCAATGGATGAAATACAAGCGTTAATGCTGCTTTTGGAAGGAGACCCGGAAACCGAGGCATTATTAGACTAAAAGTAAACTCCACTCATTTAGGTGAACGCTATAACCATTAAAAAATGAACAGACCAATACAAATTGTAATCGATACTAACGTGTTACTTGCTGGTCTACGCTCCAAACGTGGGGCATCTTATAAACTATTAACAATACTTAACTCTGAACGCTGGCAATTAAATATTTCTACCACCTTAGTTATCGAGTATGAAGAAATCCTCAAAAGAGAAAAAGACCAATTAACCCTAACCTTTGAAGAAATTGATGACGTTATAGAAGGAATTTGCTCCATCGCAAACTTATGTGATATTTTTTACCTATGGCGACCATTAGCGAGCGACCCCGATGATGATTTTCTCATTGATTTAGCCGTTGGATGTCAAGCCGATTTTATTATCACTTATAATCAAAAAGATTTACAAGCAGCCAAAAAATTTGGCATAGGCGTTGTGACACCAAAAGAATTTTTACAACAAGTAGGAGAAATTCCATGACTAATTTAAACGTACAAATACCCGATTCTTTATATAAACAGATAGAAGCTTTAGCAGCCAAAGAGAATGTGCCTATCGAGCAACTCGTTGCCATCGCCTTATCAGCACAGGTATCAGCTTGGGCAACCAAAGATTATATAGAAGCAAAGCGATCGCGCGGCAGTTGGAATAAATTTAAACAAGCGCTGGATAAAGTTCCCGATGTCGAACCAGAAGATTATGATAAATTAGCGTAATTTTAAAAGGCATCATGTAAAATCATATCCCATGTTGGGTTTACCGTATTTTGTTTTTTCGTATTTACACTACTTCTAAATATCTCATAGATAACGGTCGGTTTTCATTAAATGTTTTAGTGATATAAACCGTATTCCCAACCAGTTGAGCCTTGATTACTATAAGGATATGAGAAACAATAAACCGAATTAATTAATCAATACTTACTTCAAAAGGAGCAATACAAAATGTTAGTACGTCACAACCCCTGGAATGAAATGAACGCAATTACTAGCCAACTTGATTCGTTGTTTCAAGAATTGCAGTCACCTACATTTAGAACTCCTGCTGCTGAACTACACGAAACTGAGTCAGCAGTACATCTTAAATTAGAACTGCCTGGTGTTGATGCCAAAGATGTAGATATTGAAGTTACCGAAAACGCAGTCAAAGTTGTTGCTGAACGTAAAACAGAGACATCTACTGATGATAACGGTAAAACCAGAAGTGAATTTTACTACGGCAAGTTCCAACGTGTAATTCCTCTACGCACCCGCATTCAAAACACCGCTGTTACAGCAGAATACAAAGACGGTATTTTAAACTTGACACTACCCAAGACCGAAGCCGAAAAGAACAAGGTAGTCAAAGTTAACCTTGGGGAAGTCTCTGCGTAATTAATCTGGTAATTGGCTAAAAAGTGACATTTAGTACCCAGTCTCTAGTTTAGAGACTGGGTTTTTATTTATATTGAGTTTATAAATTTCCCCGAAACGTCTGTAGAGACGTTACATGTAACGTCTCTACAGGACAACAGGTAAAACCTGGATTTATGTCATGCTGAGGAACGAAGCATCTTAAATCTTTGGACTTAGTTGAAAAGTATGACCATATTAATATAATAATTAAGTACTATGGAAAGTATTAAAATACGTTCTCATGTTGGACAAGATGGTATTTTACATCTAGATATCCCTGTAAAAATGACAGATACAGAAATCGAAGTTACATTAACAATTCAAAAAATCACACCACAAAAAGCCTGGATGCCTGGAATATTTAAGAAGTAATTGGTGGTTAGGCAGGAGAACCGTTATCAAGACCCGAACAGGGAGAATATGAAACTAGGGAATCTTTGTTTTAACTTACTCACTTGATAGATAATAGGGTATTGCGCTTTAATCAGAGTCAAACTAATTTATTATATATTTATATTAAAGTAGGTAAAACAAAATGAGTCCAGAACAAGAACTAATAGTCAAATGGCGTTCCTTACCCAAAGAAAAACAAGATGAAGTCTTAGACTTTGTTGAATTTCTCTACATCAAAACAGTAAAACCACAACCCGCAACCCCTACCAAAAAATCTCAACTAGGACAACGCTTACGCCAAATACGCGCTGAAATTATCGCATCTGGCGAACATTTATTAACTAGAGACGAACTTGAGAAAGAAATAGCCTTAATGTGATTTCTATATTAAATTAATTAATATTGGTAACTTATAACGTGCGAAAATTTAATCGAATTGATGGATGATTTTCTTGAAGATTGGGAGGAAGAGAGTTGATGCCAAAACCAAGCGAAGTAGAAAAAGTCAACCTGTTGAAGAATCAATACAAATGAAATTGGAATTAGAATAATTTTAGGTGCGTTAGAACGAAATTTGTAACGTACTAAAGTATTAATGATGGTGCGTTACGCTACCGCTAACGCACCCTACGTATATTTTTAAAAATCAAACTGGATTCCTATAGCTTTCATCGACTGGATGCTAACTCTACCATCAGTTTTGGAGGCTTGCTATCAGCTTTAATTATTCTGTCATAGGTTAATATATTTGCTGCAATTCGTCTACTGTAGTCGTAGTTTTTATTGCATCTAAAATTGCATCTAAAATATCGACGTCCTCGATAACTTCAATTTCTGGTAATAAATCTTGACCCCTATCACCGAACTTAAGCCTCAATCCCAAGCATATACTTTTTATAAGTGATTTCTTCCTTGCATTCCGTTCAATAGACGTGATGTATTTCATACTTTGTCTTGCCAAAGCGTTGTTGAACTTCTCTATTAAACTCTGCTTCCAAATTTGGTGATAGCGTCATCATCGAGTCAATGAAAGCAAATAAATTCGCGGTCTTGGGATAAAAAAGAAGGAAGGAGTCTTCTTATTTTTAACTTCTTCCTTCATTGTTTAATTATTTAGTTATGGTGGGTTGATATATTTGCCGCAATTCGTTTACTGTAGCCGTAGTTTCTATTGCATCTAAAATTGCATCTAAAATATTAACGTCCTCGATAACTTCAATTTCCGGTAATAAATCCTGACCGCTATCACCAAACTTAAGCCTTAATCCCAAGGATATACCTTTTAGAAGTGATTTCTTGCTTGCATTCCGTTCAATAGACGTTACGTATTTCATACTTTGTCTTACCTCCAGTTTTTGTACTTCTCTATTAAACTCTGCTTCCAAATTTGGTGGTAGCGTCATCATCCAGTCAATGAAAGCGAATAAATTGAGAATATCTTGCTTTTTAAACCCCTGTTCGTACAATCTCTGTACTAAAGCCAGTTTTTGTACTTTACGCTCGTCACGGTTGCTGGTAGTGTTAAGTGCTGCCAGGTGTGCCATAACTACGGTAGAAAAAGGGTTTCCATCGTTTTCAAGCTCGGATAATCTTGGCTGATAATCTATTAATTTAACAATTGGAAACTGAAAATTCAACGTACACCCGAATAAACTGTAACCAAACTGCGATGGGTTCCAATTTGGGTTACTATCTCCCAGGACTGCGATAGACACTACGGACTTTTTATATTTATCGTAGATGCGATAATTATAAGTGTACATTCTGGCGGCGAAGTCTTGTTCTTCTTGTGATTGTACCTCGATGTGGATTAATATCCATTGCTCGTCACCATTCTTTAGATATAATTTTATCAACTTATCTGCAAAACGGCGTCCGATTTCTGCATCCTTAGTTACTTCCTCCAGTTCTTTGTCTAGAAATTCAAGTTTTTTCGTCCAGTCAATTTGGTTGTGTGCCACAGGGAAAAAGAATTGCATAAATTCTTCAAAGTATGTTTGTAAAATATCTTTCCAAGGAGAATCATATGCAGTTTGTGGATTTTTTTGATTCTGTTCGTTGGTGTCGTTATTATCCGTCATTTGAGTAAATTATTATTTTTTCAATTTTAAATATACGATTAAATAGCAACATGAAACTTAAAATTATAACAGAAAGATTGTTTTTTAAATATTAATTTATTTAAGAAAGCCTATTGAAATATATTGCTATTCCCAATCCATTTTTAATGGATTTTTGCTATTAGACAGGAATTTGCAATGCCTGTCCGGCTGAAAACCAAGTCGGATAATCTCTTTATACAAAGCATAAATTTTATTCTGTATCTGACAAGGTACAAAATACAAGTCAATCGATATTCAATAGTATTATTCTAGTGGTCTATGTCAAAAGTTTTGAGCGGTTGCTAAATCCCCGACTTCTTTTCTTAGAGAAGTCGGGGATTTGATCCTCATGAAAGGGTCAAAATTAATGACATGTCTCGCTAGCTTTACATTAATAACTCATGTGGCAATATGGACTTTGGTAACATTCCATGCACCCCTTTTTGCGGACTATTAACAACTTGACTGATACGAAAATTCACAGCGATGCTACACAATACATAAGCTTCTTCAGTCGATATTTTTACGAACCGCTCAAGAAAATCAATCGTATTTTCCACCGCTTTCTCTAAAGCTTCATCGAGGGTATTACCAAAACCCATTGTAATAATATCAGTCGATGTTTGAGCAATTGGTGTTTTTAGCTGTAAATTTTTACGCAACTTCAATTTAATCGTGCCATTCATCGAAGTTTCAATTGCAGTAACATTGACTTCACCATCTCCCTGTGCCGAATGTCCATCCCCAATCGAAAATAATCCACCGGCAACGAATATTGGTAAATATATCTTTGCACCTGCTTGCAGTTCGGGGTTATCGATGTTGCCACCGTAGCAACCAGGTGGAATTGAGGAACGATTTTCTTCGGGAGTTGCGACACCAAGGATACCAAAAAAGGGTCTAAGGGGAATTTTGATGTTAGAATTTTTGGGAAACTCAGCAATCTTGTTGTCCAAATCTAAATCGATAAATCGCAGTGCTGGTTGTGTGAATTGTTGTGGTAAAGCACCCCAACCGCTGCGGATTGCGTTAAAGCCAACAGGCAAACGCGGAAAAATATCTATTAATTGTACTTCTAAAACATCACCCGGTTCGGCATCGCGGATGTAAATGGGCCCTGTGAGTAAATGGGGTCCTGGGGCAATAATGCGATCGCGTGGTAAATTGTGGCAGATATCGAGAAATTCTGGTGTCAGGAATTCGGGTGGTGCTTTGTCGTAGATGTAATATCCTGTATAGGTTTCGACTGTAACAGTATCGTCCGAGTCAACAGTTAGCGATGGGGGAAGTAGATGCGAAAAACCACCTAAATGAACGGTGTTGGTGGTCGCTTTAAGGGTGTGATGAACCATTTTAGTGAAATATATTTTTGATAACGAACCACAGAGACACAGAGTACACAGAGGAAGAGAAAAGAGAGTTTTTTCTAATTAATTTATAAGCATAGCTAAATTTTTGTATAAAATAACTTCTGAACTTCTTATTCTTTACGCCTACCCTGCGGGAACGTCTTCGACGAATGCGTCTCTGCACGATATTAAAATTACTGCATATGTATCATGACAAACTCAGTTACATCTACTACACTTTGTTGCGTTTTTAAATTAGTAAATACAAAAGGCTTCTCACCACGCATTTTTTTTGTATCCCTTTCCATTACTCCTAAATCTGCACCCACATATGGTGCTAAATCGATTTTATTGATTACTAATAAATCCGATTTAGTAATACCGGGACCACCTTTGCGTGGTATCTTATCACCTGCGGCTACATCGATAACGTAAATTGTTAAATCGACTAATTCCGGACTAAAGGTTGCTGCCAAATTATCCCCACCGCTTTCTAAAAAGACTAAATCCAAATCGGGAAACCGTATTTCTAACTGTTCGACCGCAGCTAAATTCATTGAAGCATCTTCACGGATAGCAGTATGAGGACACCCTCCAGTTTCCACACCCACGATACGGTCTTTTTCTAAAGCTTGCGATCGCACCAAGTACTCTGCATCTTCCTGGGTATAAATATCGTTGGTGACTACTGCTAATTTATACTTATCGCGCATCGCTTTACATAGCGCATCGACTAACGCTGTTTTCCCCGAACCCACTGGACCCGCTACACCCACTCGAAAAGCATTCATAATTAACTGCGAAATAATCTTGTATATTGCGTCTCATGCTGCATACTTGCTAGAGATAACCCCCAGCTACAACAGCTTAAATCATCGTCTGCCAAGTTCAAAATCTCTGCTCGCGCATGATTCAGTAATGGCTGTAAGCTAAGTAATAGTTGCTGTCCAGCAGTTTGTCCCAAGGGAATAAGTTTAATACTAGCAGTAATCAAATTGCTAACCCAACTGTGCAAATATCCGAGTAATCCAGCTTGGATATTGATTTGATAGTGTGCGATCGCAATTCCAAAGGCAATGGCATAATTACAAGGATTGGCAATATTATCGGTAATTGATTTGATGTGCGGTTGGATTTTTTCGAGTAACTGAATTAGCGAACGTCCCATTTGCCAACTCGAATTTCGTAATTCTTCGGTTTCTCGCGCCGCTGATAACCACTGATTCCAGTAAGATAATAATTGTAAATCTTCTGCTTTCACCGATTCATAAGCGCGTATCATTACCGCAGCTTCAAGACGAATTGCACCATAATGCAGTTCTGACTCCAACCAGTTTTGTAGCGATTCAAGGCTGGTAATTATACCTCTTTCTACCAACATTTCCAAGCCTTCTGAATAACTATATGCTCCTACAGGTAATGCTGGACTTGTTAATTGTAAAAGAGTTAAAATCTGCGTATCAGTGAGCGTGATGGTAGTTTCCATAAGCACCTGTTTCGGGTTGAAATGGCGAAATTTCTTCTTTGACTTCTAACCCTAATTGTTCTAACATTGCTTTTAAAACTGGGTCGGGAGACAATCGTAAATAGCTCGGCGTGATTTCCACTGCTACGTGACGATTACCTAGATGATATGCTGCTTTAAGTAGGTTTAATTGTTTACTATCCAAAACCGTTAAAACTGGTTCTGGTTTCGCTACAATTCGCACCAAACTACCAGTGGTTTCGTCAGCTAAAATATCACCATTTCGCAATACAGTACCTCTCGGTAAACGTAAAAACACCGTACCATCTTCAATTTCCAAACGATGCCGACTGCGGGTTCGTTCTTCTGCTGTCAGTGCTAAAGTCCGATTCACTGCTATATCTGGGTTCGATACATTCCGTTGCGTTAAAGTCAGCATAGACCACTTCATAAAAAAAACTGGCACATACGTTATTGTAGTGCCAGACACAGTGCAATTTAATTTAGAGCAAAAACTTTTACCAAAATTGGCTTAAAAGTTGTAGATTAATAACAGAAGACCCCCATCTTCACCAGAGAGAAAAGGTAGCCATTAGGTTAGGGCAAAGCCCTGTACCAATATGGCTAACTAATCTCGTTCTTCAGTCACTCATCGAAATTAAAAATATCAATTAGTAATTTATCTAATTTGCGGTACTCAAAAGAAGTATAGAGATAATGCGATCGCAAAGCGGTTCGTAGTATCGCGTTCCCTGCTGCAAAGCACCCGAAGCGTAACGTAAGTATCCTGCCTGCGCTAAAAACAAGATCCCCGACAACTTTTACGAAGTCGGGGATCTGAGTCTTTCGCAAAGTCTAGATTGTATCAATTAATCCTCATCGCGTCCGTGAACTTGAGCGGGTGGACTAGTTGCCTCAACCGCCGTAAAAGGCTCTAAAATTTTGTAAGTATGGGATGTACCTTTAGGGACGACCCAAGAGTTGCCAACTTCCAACCGCACAACTTGACCTTCGATATGCAATTCCGCGCTACCTTTAATTACATAACCAACAGTTTCATATTCGCGTGCTGTCGGTTCTTTTGGTTCGTTAGGTTGCTCATCTTCCCAAAGTCGCATCGACAAAGATTTACCAGAAGCAAGATACTTCTGACCAAGTTGACCTTTAGGAGAATAAGCGGAATCGACTTTTTTAATGCTTGTATCAGCCATAGTATTTTCCTGTTTTTTGAAATCAAAATTATTGTTATTAGATGTTGGCTAATTACTGCCTATTATCCATTTACCTTAATTGTCCTACCAGTACGCGCAGCTTCGTAAATCAAATTCATCAAACGTACATCTTGCAGACCTTCCTCACCTGGAGTCTTAGGTTGCTTATTCTCCATGATGGACTGCGATAAATGATCCATTTCCAAAGCGAATTGATTTTGCTCTGGTATATTCATCTCCTCACTACCACTCTTACGTTTTATCATTAAGCGGTGTCGATAGTAGTCAGTCGCAGGGTCGAGTTCTAAGACTGCATCCGCACCAAAAACTTGAAGGCGTTTTGCTTCCGAGTAGCCATAGCTGGAGGTGCAATTAGCAAGTACACCACTAGGAAAACGCAGCATAAAATGGACATTTTCTTCAACTTCACGGAAGCGCGAATCGCCGGGGGTACTGTATAACATCGCACTAATTTCTACGGGTTCTTCGCCTGTAATGTACCTTGTTGCCTGTAAAGCATAGATACCGATGTCATAAAGCGAACCTCCACCCGCTAGCTTTTTATCCATACGCCAGCGGTCTGCCGGGTCTTTGGGGTCGAGGTTGCGTCCGTGATCGGAAGTTATAGATTTGAGCTTGCCAAGTTTACCACTGCGGGTAAGTTCAATCGCTGCCAAGTTATACGGTTCGTATTGGGCACGATAGGCAATCATTAACTTGCGATCGCGTTTTTTAGCAGCATCAATCATAGCTTGACACTCTGCCACAGTGATAGCCATTGGTTTTTCACACATTACGTGTTTGCCAGCTTGCAAACCGCGAATTGTATAGTCTGCATGTAACCCATTTGGCAGAATAATATAAATTACATCTACCTCTGGGTTGTTGCGGATGCTGTCATAGTTTTGATAATTATAAATATTTTTAGGGTTGACCCCATACTGACTGGCATATCTTTCAGCTTTAGCCCTTTCACCGCTGACTAATGCCACTAACTTCGACCGCTTGCATTCCCCAAATGATGGAATAATTTGTTCGGTTGCAAACTTTCCTAAACCAACAACTGCCCATCCCAACTTTTTTGCAGGTGGCATCGGCGGTTCTTTACTTGGTGCGGGTCCTGTTTGCGCTAAACTTAGACCTGGTTCAAGAATTGTATCGATAGCGGAAGCTGCACCAAGTGTAATTAATCCGAAACCTGCTTTATGTAATAAAGTACGACGTGATAATCCTTTTTTAAGCCAATCAATCATATTTAGTTTTAATTAGTAGTTAGTAGTTAGTAGTCAATCCTAAATCACAGTATCTTTGATGGGTAACACCAAAACAAATCTTCTTCAAATTTCTTTCTTTGCGTTCTTTGCGCGCTTTGTGGTTCACTCTTTTAGCCATCAAAATCTATGTGGTCGAGTAGTAATCTGTGTCATGTGACATGTCACGGCAGTCAGATCCCCGACTTCGTAAAAGTTGTCGGGGATCTTGTAACCCCTCAGAACTGATGAAACGAATCAGTCGTTAGTGGTAATTTAACCTTACGGCTTCAGTACAACCTTGATACAGTTATCTTTTTTGTGCTTGAAAATTTCGTAAGCGTGGGGTGCTTGGTCGAGAGGCAAACGATGAGTAATAATATATGATGGGTCAATTTCGCCGTTTTGAATGCGTTCGAGTAACGGACGCAAATACTTATGAACGTGGGTTTGTCCCATTTTAAAAGTCAACCCTTTATTCATCGCTGCACCCATCGGCAATTTATCAACAAACCCCCCATAAGCACCTGCAATCGAAACGTGACCCCCTTTTCCACAACTTACAATCACCTGCCGCAAAGCGGTTGGACGGTCGGGTTCGAGTTTCACAGCTTGCTTAACTTGGTCGTAAAGTGCCATGTAATCAGTACCATGTGCTTCTAATCCCACCGCATCAATTACCGCATCGGGTCCGCGACCACCAGTCATTTCTTTGAGAACCTCACCAACATCCATTTCCTCGTAATTGACAACTTCGGCTTTGCCTTGGATTTCAGCCATTTGCAGACGTTCGGGGATGCGGTCAATCGCAATGACTCGTTCTGCACCCAACATGAACGCACTTCTGATTGCGAATTGTCCAACAGGTCCGCAACCCCAAATAGCGACAATATCACCGGGTTTGATATGGCAATTTTCCGCTGCCATATAACCTGTTGGAAAAATATCAGTCAAAAATAATACTTGCTCGTCAGTTAAACCATCGGGTATTTTTAACAAACCAGTGTCTGCAAAGGGTACGCGGGCATATTCAGCTTGACCGCCTGCGTAACCTCCGAATATGTGCGAGTATCCAAATAAGCCCGACGGTGAATGTCCCATTACCTTTTCTGCTAACCATCCATTCGGGTTAGAGTTATCGCACAGTGACCAGAAATCGTTTTGACAGAAATAGCAATTTCCACAAGCGATGGTGAAGGGGACAACTACGCGATCGCCAATATTGATATTTTTGACAGCAGTTCCGAGTTCAACGACTTCCCCCATAAATTCGTGACCTAAGATGTCACCTTTTTGCGTTGTTGGAATATAACCGTTGTAAAGGTGCAAATCGGAACCACAAATTGCTGTTGAGGTAATTTTTATAATTGCATCGCGTGGATTAAGAATTTTTGGGTCTGGCACTGTATCAACTTGTACCTTATTATCGCCATGCCAGCAAACTGCTTTCATAATTTTAAGATTAGGGAGTAGGGAGTTAGGGAATTAAGAGTTAGGAGTTAGGAGTTAGGAGTTAAGAATTCGGAGTTATGAGTTGGGAGTTAGAAGTTACTAAATAGTTTCTGGAAGATAATATATTGTTACAAACTATATATTACCAATCCCAAAATCTTGAAAAATAACAACTTTTAACTCCAAACTCTTAATTTTTAACTCCTAACTCATCACTCCTAACTTTTAACTTTATAGCTTAGGGAATTTGATAGTAACCCTTGCGAGTACCAGTAACAGGTTCAACTGTTTCTTCAACTCTCTCTTCTGTTTCTTTTAAGAATTCTTTGGTACTGCGAGGTAACTCTTCATCAAGATTAAGTTTTTCGCGGACGGTATCAACAGCTTCCTTGAAGGGATTTTCAGATTTTTCTCCTCCTTGATTTTTTGTTGCATCGCTAGCGTCAAAAACAGACCGATTCTTATTTTGCTCGTTAATACGATTATGAATGCTGTCGTCGGGTGTTGCTTTGTAGTAAGCACCTTCAGGAGTTGTCACAGTTCCACTACTGGAAGAATTTTGAGTGGAGGAATTGCGAGCTTTTTCTCCGTTTTGAACTTTTGTTGCGTCGCTAGCGTCAAAAACAGACTTGTTCTTATTGGTTTGCCCGTTAGCACCGTTGTGAATACTATCGTCTGGTGTTCCTTTGTAGTAAACTCCTTCAGGAGACTTAACGGTATTTTCGGCTCTTGCTACCAGCGTATTACTATTAAAAACTGGAGCTGCAAAAAAGACAAAGCCGACAATAAACACTGTCAAAACTTGACGTAGTAATGAACATTGAAACCAAGAAATTACACGATTCATAAATAAAATCCTCCGTTTGATAGATGTCTCATAGTTCGCAATCAGTGTCTGCAAGTTATAATTAAAATTTAATTTAAACCTGAAAGTGCTGACTGCATACCTATTATTTGAAACCTTTACGGTTTCAATACAACTTTAATACAGTTGTCTTTCTTTTGTTGAAAAATTTCGTAGCCATGAGGTGCTTGTTCGAGGGGTAGTTGATGCGTAACCACTTGCGACGGGTCAAATTCACCTTCCATAATCTTATTGAGTAACAAATGCATGTATTTCTGCCCGTGCATTTGACCCATTCGGAAGGTTAATCCTTTATTAAAAGCTGCACCCAATGGCATTTTGTCGATGAAGCCACCGTATACTCCCATAATCGACAGCGTGCCACCTTTACGACAAGCCACCATCATTTGCCGTAATACATGGGGACGGTCGGTTTCTAAACGCAGCTTTTGTTTGGTCTGGTCGTAAAAGTCCTCTAACCCGACACCATGCGCTTCCAAACCTACTGCATCAATACAAGCATCGGGACCGCGACCACCGGTCATTTCTTTCAATGCTTCACCCGCATCAACTTCTTCGTAGTTAATGACTTCGGCTTTAGCATATTTTCTTGCTAATTCTAAACGTTCGGGGAAACGGTCGATAGCGATAACCCTTTCTGCACCCATCATATAGGCGCTAATCATGGCAAATTGACCGACTGCACCGCAACCCCAAACCGCGACGATATCGCCGGGTTTAATGTCGCACAATTCGGCACCCATATAACCTGTGGGAATCGCATCGGAGATAAAGAGTAATTTCTCGTCGGGTATATCTTTAGGAACTTTGACAACACCGACATCGGCAAAAGGAACGCGAACATATTCAGCTTGTGCGCCTGCGTACCCACCGAAGGCGTGGGAGTATCCGTAAATAGCGGAGGTAATATTGCCGAATAGTTTTTCTTCAATCCAGCCTTCAGGAATCGAGTTATCGCACAGCGACCACATATCACGAGCGCAGTAGTGGCAGTGACCGCAACCAATAGTAGAAGGAACTACTACGCGATCGCCTATTTTCAAATTACTGACTCCACTACCAACATCGACTACTTCCCCCATAAATTCGTGACCGATGATATCACCGGGTTGCACTGTGGGAATATAGCCACCATAGATATGTAAATCTGAACCGCAAATAGCTGTAGATGTAATCTTTAAAATCGCATCACGCGGATTAATAATTTTCGGGTCGGGTACTGTCTCAACCCGCACGTCGTTTGCACCGTGCCAACAAACTGCTTTCATAATTTTAAAGGAGTTAGGAGTTAGGAGTTAGGAGTTAGGAGTTAGGAGTTAGGAGTTAGGAGTGAGGAGTTAGGAGTTAGGAGTTGGAAGTTAGGAGTTGGAAATTTTAGATAAATACAGGAGCATTTATTTTTAACTCTCAACTCCTCACTCTTAACTCTTAACTCCTAACTCCTAACTCTTAACTCCTAACTCCTAACTTTTTAACTACCGCGTGGTTGTCCTTCGGTTGTGGCGATTTCACCTGCTTCCATCAACATTTTAAAGCGGCGTAAATCGTCACCTATTTGTTGTACGGGTTCTTCGCCAAACAGTTTGGCGAAAGCTGCTGCGAGTGCGCCACCTGGCGGGCTGTACTCCATTACAACTTTGACTTCAGTACCCCTATTCCCTGGTGCTTTTGTAAACCTAACAAAGCCTGAATTTTCTACGTCCGCACCTTCGGCTGAAGCCCAAGAAATAAACTCATTCTCTCGGTCTTCCAAAATTTCCGCGTCCCATTCTACACTTGCCCCTAAAGGTGCAGTAGCTACCCAATGCGATCGCTTACTATCCTGCACTGTCACACTCTTAAGGTGCTTCATAAATGTAGGTAGCTTCTCAAAGTCATGCCAGTAACGATAAAGTTCATCAGCTGGCTTGTTAATCGTTACCGTTTTTTCAACTTTGATATCTTTGGCAATGCCAATTGCTTCCTGCGCTTGTCCGATTACTTCCTGCGCTTGTTGAATTGTACTTTTCTTGGTCGCACCTTGATAAATCAAACCACCACCTGCTAAAGCCGTTAACACGCCTCGTAACGAGCGCTGTTTCAAACCTAATAATACCATTGCGCTACCGCTAACTAACGAAGCCCAACGCTCGGTTTCGCTGGCTTCGTTTGGGTTAGCATTTATCTTATCTCCCGGTGTTGATGTCACTTTTATATCTCCATTATTAATATCAGTTAATAAATGAACCGCTACGCAGACCCTCTTTGTCCGCGTGCGGTTCATATAAAGACCTACATCGTTACAGCAGGACTAGTAGTTGGTTTAGCTGGTTTTACATCGCTACCCAACCTTGCCCGATACAGTCCTACCAATCGTTGTTCGGACATTACTAAGTCCTTGTGAATTTCTGTAAAGATAGCAGTCGATATCGGGTCGGTCAATGCTGGCATCAAGTTGCTAATGTCACCAATACCTGTCTGTACGTCGCCCAATGCCGAGCGTAACTGATATATATCATCGCTTCCAGTCATTGCGGATTTAACTTTCGCGTACTGATTGGCGATATTCGCTGCAAGCGATGGTTTTTCTCCAAGTTGGTCGAGTCGCGTTTCCAAATATTTGATGTGACGTTGCTTGTTGGTAATCATCTCTTGGAAAACGGAGGTAATTTCATTATCTGATTCTTTTTGGGCATAACTTTGTAATGCTTCGAGTGAATATTTCTCACCCGCTAACGCAGTATTCAACCCCTTAACTATCTCACCTTTAGTTGAACCACCCCAAGCATCGGCAATTTTCCACCAATCGGCATTACTGTCGCGTTCGTCAGGTAACGCTGCATCTTTGCCACCGTAACCTAATCGACTTAAAATAGCAGTGGTAAATATTCCTAAGTCACCAGGTTGACGCGATGTAATTAAATTATTATCAACTACTAATGGTTCATCGAGATAATTCGCTCCAGCATTAATCATGTCTTGGCGAATTGCCCTATACCCGGTCGCTTTCCTACCTTTGAGCAAATCACCTTCGATTAAAACTTGAGGTCCGTGACAGACTGCTGCGACGATTTTATTTTGCGCGATCGCTTCGCTGACAAATCGAACTGTATTCGGGTTACAACGCATCTTATCGGGTGCAACTCCACCGGGAATTACAACTGCGTCGAATTGGGCTGCTATTGCTTCTGTAGTAGTTCCGTCAGCTTTCATTGATACTTTGCCGCGCTTACCTTTATAGGTTTCGTTCGTGCGCGAACCAAGAACAAGTACATCAAATCCGGCTTGCTTGAAACCGTTGTACGGTACTTGGAATTCTGCATCCTCTACGTCATTTTCTATAAGGATAGCAACTTTCTTTTTACTGGAATGATTGGTCGGGTTTGCCATTGTCACTTTTGCCTCTTTTCTATTTGCTAAATTAATCAAATCAACACTTATTCAATTACAGCTTCTAACTTCCGACTGCTGACTTCTAACCTTTGACATCGCTTGGAGAAGCATTAGAAAATAACTCGTTATAGTCATCTGAAAAATTCACGCGCACATCTTCTATTTCTCCTGGGCTAACTGCGTCTTCTAAAACGCTAAATACAGCACGAGCGTGGATAATAGCAACAGTTGGTTCTACTCCTTCTTTTGCACTCACACGCTCAATAAATTCTTTAAATGGAAAGTGGTCGCCGTTTTCGCCTTCACGACCGCGTAAATACTCTCCAAGCTCTTTTGGTAATTGTGCGGCTAAATCTTTTGCCTCATCACCTACAATTCGTTCTCGGACTGTTTCCAATGTCGCACGGGTTGCACGTTCTGCTTCTTCGCGTGAATTTAACTGAGCGGCAGTTTGAACGTGTTTAATAAATTCATCGTATTTCATTGCTTTCTCCGAAAATCTCTTTTTTGTTTGTCTCGATTTTAGGTAAATTTAACGGTTAATTTTTACCTGCCCATCTCAAACAACATCTAAATTAACAAATCTATTTCCGATTATCAATTATTTTATACTCAAAAAATAAACTACTCCAATAATCACGTAAGTTAAACAAATAATTTTCACAACACTAGTTACCAAGAAATTTATGAGCTATCAATTTAGACAACGTAAACTTATCTAAATTTATAGCTCATAATATCAAGGAGCTAGTTGACGATTTTTATTACTATTCATCTTAAATGTCTCAACAACGTTCATTCTTCAGTCTAAGGAGAGAAGTCTTATTGATTTTTGAAAGTTTGGCTAAAATTGCTAGTCTTAACCTATAAACCATTGTTTAACAGGTATATTCAACCGATACAGTTACAATTCTTTACATATCGACTACTTTTAGTTTTTTCAAACTTGATCGCTTAAACTGATAAAGCGGGCTTGATTCGATAAACTTTGGCTTTGTGCGCGTTCGATTTCAAAGTGGTGTATAATCAAATAAAATTTATTCGCTAAAGAAAACTTAGGAAAAACGGGCTTCTTAAACTTTAATTAACGATTTTTAATATACTATAATGTATTCAAAAAAATAGTTATGAGCCATGATTATTTCATAACTCATAACTTTGCGTGAAGTGGCTATAGCGTGAATTGACAATTACCAGACTACGCAGAATTTACATGCAACTCTTCACCCGAAGGATATATATATTTCTCTATCTAAAGTAATACTTCCTTCGGTGTAAAACTATTTGCTTTTCAAACGTTATCTTGAGGAAGCAAATGAGTTTTGGACACTATCATGGCTAAACACAAAGACCAAAAAAACGCAGAGAACCTTGCAAACCAGAACCCTGATAGCGAAGCTCAAATTGAAGATTTACCACAAGAGATTACCGAATCTTACGGTACAGGTGTCAAAGATTTACCCGGATATAACATTGGTGGACGAACAATGCGTGACGAAATGAGCGAATACACGCAAACAAGTCCCGAATTGACAGGTGGTGACGTTGATGCTTACTGGCAAGATGCGGATGCAGTTGGTGATGAAGCAGTCGGAGGTACAACTGCAACACCCGACCAAAATGTTACAGAGGAACTCGAAGTTGCTGTAGGTTTGGAAATGGATGATGCTGCGTTTCTCCGTACTAACGATATTTTAGAGGAACGTGACGACCGTCGCTGGGAGTTAGACCCGAAATCAAGCGAAGATTATCAAGAAAGAAGGGAAGAATAAAGTTAGGAGTTAGGAGTTAGGAGTTAAGAGTTAAGAGTTAGGAGTTAGGAGTTAGGAGTTGTTAATAGCTTGCGACAAGAGTGGATCTAAATATTAAACAAAATATCTCTCCCTAATCTTTTTACTTTGTATTCTCAGTGTCTTACTAGTAAAGTAAAATACTGCCTTTTAGGAGTTACGGAGGTAACAGCGAAATAAAAGAAGTTTTATATGTTACTAAGGTGCAAGCTACTCCTAACTCCCAACTTCCAACTCCTAACTCCTAACTCCCAACTCCTAACTCCTAACTCCTAACTCTTAAATTAAGGTTTGCGTTTCCTTATTTTCCAATCCTTCACGGGAGTGGTCGAGACGTAATTCACCTTTAGGTTCAGACCGCAGCCAAAATGGAGTATCGGAACCTACAGCTCCTTTAGCAACAGTGACACCACCATCTGCTAACCACAATGCACCAGTAACATAACTCGCTTCATCAGAAGCAATGAAAGCAAAAACATTTGCCATTTCTTCGGGTGTACCCCGTCGTGCCATTGGTGTAGCTTCAATCAAAGACTTCTCCATCTTGCCGTTCATCGGTCCGTCTTCCTTGTGCGTCCAAGCGGTATCAATAGCACCCGGACAGACGCAGTTCGCACGCACGCCATATTTAGCTTGTTCTACAGCAACACCTTTCATAAACGAATGCATCCAGCCTTTGGAACCGCCATATGGTGCGTTATTTGCCAAGCCATTGAAACCTGCTTCGGAACCTGTGGAAACAATATTTCCGCGTGTTTTTTGGAGATGCGGCAAGGCATATTTGGTCATTAAAAATGCCGAGCGAATATTGTTCTTCAAAGTGTCATCGAATACATCTACTGGGTAATCTTGCAATTCAGCGGTAGCAAGAAAAACACCAGCATTATTAATTAAGATATCGAGTTTGCCGTAAGCATTTATGGCTGTTTGCACGCAGTTTTGGGCGTGGAATTCTTGCGAGATATCACCAGCATATAATGTAGCTTTTCCACCATAGTGACGAATCGCTTGAGTTACTTCTTCAACTGGGTCATCGGCTAATCCATTGACTACAACAGCAGCACCTTCACGAGCAAACTTATGCGCGATCGCCTCCCCAATTCCAGTTCCAGCACCTGTAATAATTGCAACTTTTCCCTCTAAACGTCTCTCCATGTTTTATCTCCTAGAAATAATATTAATGTTTTTAGTTTTCGACTGACAGACAATTAATGATTGTCGATACAGCGCTAACTATTAGCCAAATAATTTTAATTATTCTTCTTTACGGTTGAGATACATCTGTCTTCAGTAGGGTTAAAGATGAAATACATCTTTGATAGGGTTGCTTTAGCAATCGATTAAGCAATCGGAGAAAATTATGAATTCTGCTCAAACTCAAAATGAGACAATTAATCAGTCTGTTGAAGCTTTTCACAAATTAGATGTCGATACCCAACTAGGTTTGTTTTGGTTTATTTACAAAGAAATGGGTAAATCGATTACTCCCGCTGCACCTGCTGCAAGTACTGTTTCTCCAGAAATTGCTCAAGGTTTGTTTAACCAAGTAAAAGACTTGTCTCATGAAGAACAGTTGCAGATGCAAAGAGATTTGATTACAGGTGCAGACACGCAACTGGCACGGGAGTATGGTTCTTTGAGCGATACAACCAAGCTATTATTTTGGTACTTACTTGCCCAAGGTATGGATAGTGGTACGATTATTCCTGTATCCGAAGATTACAAACTTTCATCTGAAGGTCAACAAGTCTTGGAGAGAGTTAAGCAATTGGCTTTTGAAGAACAAATTACTCTATTCCGTAGCTACGTCTCACCAATGGGTGCCGAAGCTCATGGAGGGGCTGAAATTTAAAATCATTGCTTAATGTCGAATAAATAATTGCTTTTCGGTAATATTCAACACATTAAGACAGACATATACAATAGTATGTGTCTGTTTTATTACATGTTTTTCCAACTTCATCGTTGTTTAAAATAGTAGCGAAAATATCATCTGTCTTTAGTGATAAATGTAAATGATTATTTTTTAGATAATATTCTATCTTTCTGTAGTTAATATATATACATTAAATTTCCTAGTGTAGTTAAGAGTGCTAATATTAGGAACGAAGTTGATTCGCTGCTGTATTCTCCCAAACCTAAATATCAAGATTTAACTTTTTGTAAATAAAGGAATTACGAGGTTTTATGAATTCTACAAACATTGATACATTAGAAGTTGCTGCAAAGAAATTTCAAGAATTGAATGTTGATGACAGATTAGCAGTTTTAGCTTTAGTTTATGGTGAGATTTCAGATGAAGTTGCTCCGACAACTACGCAAAGTAGCTCACAAGATGAAGGTGCAATAAATCTGGTTAAGCAAGTTCAAAATTCACCAGCAGAAAAACAAGTAGATTTTCTACGTGGGTTACTGTCGGGTATTGAAGGTGAAGGTGCTAGTGATTATAATGCGATGAGTAGCGACTGTAAATTATCATTTTGGTTTCAAGCTGCTCAAAATTTAGGTAAATCAATTGTTGGTGTACCTGCCGATTATATACCTACCGAACCAGCTGCCGAAGTATTAGAATTGCTTCATACACATCAGCTAGAAACTTTAGTTTCTTTCTTGAAGAAAGCACTATAGGTATGTAGTAAAAGTAGGGGTAATATGATTTAAATGTAGTTACGTTTCACCAATGGGTGCTAAAGCTCATGGAGAGGCTGGAATTTAAAGTCAATGTGTAATATCAAATAAATATCTACTTTGAGATAACATTGAACCTTAAGAACAGACATATACAGCAGTATGTGTCTGTTTTATTACCTAATTATTTAATTTTATCAAGTTTTAGATTATTAGGAATATCATCTGCCTTTAGAAACAGATATAGACGCTTATTTTTAATTCATTCTTATGTCTTTTTGCAGTTAGTAAAGATACAGTAAATTTTCTAGTGTAGTTATGAGTGTGAATATTGGGAATTAAATTTAATACCCCCTAATTTTCCCGCATTTATTGTACAGGAATAGCAAGGTTTTATGAGTTTTACAAACGTTAGTAATCAACAGACAGCTATCAGCAAGTTTAAAGCATTGGATGTTGATGATAGATTATCAGTTCTAGCTTTACTTTATAGCAAAATCGTTGATGAGATTGCTTCTACTACTAACAAAAATAATTCACAAGATGCAAATGCCGCAAACCTAGTCAAGGAAGTTCAGAATTTACCATCAGACAAACAAGTAGATTCTTTACGGCAGATACTGTCGGGTAAACGTAGCAGTGGAGAAACTGAATTAGATGCAAACCCCACCCAAGCATTAGGTGAACTTTTCAAAGGTGGTGAGGATGCGCCAAGCATTTCGACAAATGATTATAATGCAATGAGCGCTGACTCCAAATTATCGTTCTGGTTTCAAGCTGCTCAAAATTTAGGTAAATCAATACTTGGTATACCTACGGACTATATTCCAAACGAACGAGTTAATGAAGTATTAGAGTTGCTCGATACACAAGAGATAGAAAATTTAGTTTCTTTCTTGAAGAAAGCCCTGTAGGTATCTAGTAAAACTAGAGGCAATACGATTCAGATGTAGAGACGCTATATATCGCGTCTCTCCTTATTCGATAATTTCGTCAAATTAAATATAAGTTAATTAAGGTATTTTGAAGAAGGGTGCAATAATATGTTGAGACAAGAACCAGTTCGTAGCGAAACAACTATAACTCGAAAAAATCTTATAAATAGTCTGATTACAGGTTTATTTATTGGCACTTTAATCGGTGCGCCGATAGGTTGGTTTGTTCATCAATTTTATTATCAGCAAAAGCTAGCAAGGTATTTAGTCTGTCAGCAACAAAATGCCAATCAACCAGCAGCAGTTGTTGAAACTGTTTGCGGACCGAGATTCTAAATTTCAGTTACAACTTCATGCTTAGACAATTACTATGCTATCTTCTCCAGAACAGAAACATGATTCGGGATATGAATCGCCTATTCCCGATTCAAATCGACTCAGCAAATTAATTATCCGTCGAGATCTTTTCCTATTATTAATAGCTGTAATTGGATTTTGGGCATATCAAGTTGATATTACTTTACCGAATCCGCCCAACGTAAGTAAAACTTTTACGCCAATTACTCAACCAACCGCACAGCAGATCGGTTCCTATGATGTACTGGGGAAGATAGTTAGTAAAGACGAAGCTGGAAGTTTGTTAAGAACATCAGGTAGTAGCGCAAACAGAAATCAAATCGCAACCTTCACGCGCTTTAGCTTTAGCAAAATTCCCGCGTATCTTTGATAAACCACAAACATACCCTAGCGATACAAGTGTTCCCTTACCTGCAAATCCACTTGTATTAAAAGTGCCAACGGATACTGTATCTCAAGAGGATTACAAGTTGGCATTTGCAATTGGAAATTCTGGAGGTTATAAAGTACCAGTTTGATTAAGTTGCATGTAACTGTACCGTATTTACATGACGGTGGGGTTGCAATCGGTAAAGATGCGCTGAAAGTTGATGAAAGTGGATATAAAATCGTCAATTCCAAGCAATTGGGGCTAGCTGGTACAGCCTTGAATCAAATTGTACCCGACCCAAGCGCGAGTTTGCGATCGCTAGAACGTCGATTATCGGTTTCCGGTAAAGTCAGTATTGTAGGTTGGGTGTAGCGACAGCGTAACCCAACATTTAATTGCTGATAATTACATTTATATTAAATAATCAACAAACGATAAAAAATAGAAAAAGATTTTATATCATGTCCGGTTAAAGACTTATATTAAACGTAGGTTGGGGAGCCACTGCGTTGCCGGGGTTCCCCCGGTTGTAGCATGTGGTGTTGGAACGTTCGTATTACCCAACATAATTGTTGGGTTTCGCTCCGCTACACCCAACCTACACCAATATATTTTATTAGAAGTAATCAGTCGGACTTGATATTAGAAGTCTTCTTAAAATTATTGAACAGCAACCAGTAACCGGGATAAATAGCTGCAATTTAGCACGATTTCAGGTCAGGAAAAGTGCCAAAAATAATTATTTTTGATTAACTTAAACAATCTCAAACTCAATCTGGTGATTCAAAAAGCTATAGGTATAATGGTCATCAATATTTGTATCGCTCAATTCTAAATTATAAAAATCTACTACATCATGTTCAAAATAGGGTCCTGCGTGCCAAGTTCCCAAATTTAGTTTTATAAAACAATTTCCGGGAATACGAAACGCTTTCATCTTAGTTAATTCCGGTTTATTTACGTCATTATTTGGCGGACATACAGCAATTAGCCAATCTTTTCCTTGCAGGGAACCTAAACATTGCGTGCATTGCATATGACGGGTAATAGTGTGAAATTTTGTACCGCGTTTTTGCAATTGCATTATATAAAAACGAGGTATACCTTTATCAAGTATTAATTGAGCATCTTCGGTATCAAACGTTTTAGCATCTTTACTGGCAAAAATCACCTGTCCGTAAGGGCTAAAATTTTCTGATGTTATCAATTCGGCTTTTATTTTTTGTATAGTTCTTGGTGCTGTCATAATTTTAGTGATGAAATTTTGATTTTGATAGACCCAGAACCCCGACGTGCGTAAAAGTTGTCAGGGGTCTTGTTCCTTACCTATGATGAATGGTAGTACAGTTATAATTCAGTTTCGACCGCTTTAGTCAGCAATTTTTTTGGAATAATTGATGCTTGGGTTTCGATGTTAGAAGGCTTAGTATACCACCACGCCCAAGCGATTAAAACTAGTTGAAAGGGCAGCCTAATAACTCGAAGTAAATCGGAATCGGGTATATTGTCAATTACAATATGGTTAACTGCCATGTTGATGTTAGCAGGAAAAACGGCGATAAAAAGAGCAATTAAACCCCATGCAGCAGCTTGACTAGTAGGGGGAACAAGTAACCCGATTCCGCCTAAAATTTCGTAAAAGCCGCTAAGATATACTAAACCTAGCGGGTAAGGCAATTGAGGGGGGACTATTCGCACATATTGTTCGGCAACGGTAAAATGTGTTGTTCCGACGATTGCAAGCGCTACAGCGAGGATAACCCTCAACAGTTCTTTTCTATTATTCATTGCTTAGTTTAGTGTTAATGTTCATATTCACTTCTTTAGTTTGCTTATTGAGTGTTAGTATGTCTTCTACCATCGGTTGGAATTGGATAAGAGTAATTTTATAGTGATTTTGCTAAAAATTTTGCAAACCCATTTCCAAAAATCGACTGTCAAATTATATTAATAAAGGATAAAACAAAGCATCAGGGGTGTTAGCGATGGTTAAGAATTGGGGTAGACGTCAGTTTCTCGTATATACCTCGCTGACAGCAAGCGGTAGTTTATTGTTGAAAGCTTGTGGTAGTAAGCAAACAAACCCAACAAGCCTAAGTACAAGTAATAGTAGTAGTTTTAAAGTTGCGATCGCACTTCCTGGTGTCATCAGCGATAAAGCATGGAATCAGTCGGGATACGAGGGAATACAGCAGGTAAAACAAAAGCTGGGAGTCGAAACTGCCCACGTCGAACAAGTTTCCCAATCAGACCAAACCGAAGCATTATCCGACTTTGCCCGTCGCGGTTATAATTTGGTATTTGCCCACGGGGGACAATTTGATGCAGCTATTCAACAAATTGCACCACAATTTCCTAACACATTCTTTATTGGTGTTAATGGTAGCGTTAACGGTACAAATATAGCTTCTTTAAGAATAGACCATTTACAGGCGAGTTATTTATGCGGAATTATTGCCGCCAACATGACAAAATCAAACAAATTAGCTTACATTGCTGGACAACAATTTCAAGCTACCCAAGAAGAATTACGCGGGTTTGAATTAGGGGCAAAATCAATTAAAAAAGATATTCAAATCGCTTCCACTTTTACAGGTGATTGGAACGATGTTGCAAAAGCCAAAGAAGCCACCTTAGCTTTAATTTCTACAGGTGTTGATGTTGTTTATCAGTGGTTAGATAGCGCTTCGGCAACAGTGTTACAAACAGCTAGCGACAAAAGCATTTACGCATTTGGCAATACTAAAGACCAATTAGAAATTGCACCCAAAGCCGTTCTAACCAGCGCCGTCAAAAATCTAGATTTAGCAATAGTATATTTAGCAGAACTAGCAAAACAAAATCAACTTAAAGGGCAAATTTACAAACTTGGTTTAGAACGACCGGATATTTTGACATTAGGTAAATTCAACGAACTTGTTCCTCAAGTAACTCAAAAACAAGCACTAAATATCAAACAAGAAATAGCTAATAAAAAAATCACCTTTGAAAGTTGTAAAGATGCAGGAAAAGAAACCACATGCATTAAAAAGTAACAGTATAAATATTCTTCTACCTTCTCCCTCTTCTCTGCGCCTCTGCGCGACGGCAGATGCTATAACGGGGGGAACCCCCGCAACGCACTACCTCCTTTGCGCGAGATTAAAAAATGCCATATCTACGCCTACAAAACATCACCAAAACCTTTAACAACACCATCGCCAACGATAATATCAATCTCTCCATCGAACCTGGAACAATTCACGCAATACTTGGCGAAAATGGTGCAGGGAAAACCACTTTAATGAACATCATCAGCGGACTTTACCAACCCGACACCGGACAAATATTCTTAAAAGACAAACCACTTAAAATTCCCTCACCAGCCGCAGCCATAAAACTTGGTATTGGTATGATTCATCAACATTTCATGCTTGTACCTCAACTAACTGTCACCGAAAATATTATTTTAGGAATCGATAAAAACATACATCTAGACTTACGGACAAAACAAGCCGAAATATTAGCATTATCCCAAACTTACAACTTAGAGACTAACCCTACAGCCAAAGTTCAAGATTTGCCTGTTGGAATGCAACAGCGAGTCGAAATCCTCAAAGTCCTCTACCGTCAAGCCAAACTATTGATACTCGATGAACCTACCGCAGTCTTAACACCATCAGAAGTAAAATCATTAATAGCAATTCTCCGAAAACTTGCAGCAAACGGACACACAATTATTTTTATCAGCCACAAGTTAGAAGAAGTAATTAACTTGTGCGATACGGTGACAGTGTTACGTAGGGGAAAAGTAGTAGCTGATACGGTAACTCGAAACACGACACCGCAACAGTTAGCAGAGTTAATGGTGGGAAGAGAAGTTGCTTCAATCGTTAAAAAACCTGTTGCAGCAGGGAAAGTAGTATTATCGGTACAAAACTTAGAAGTTACTGACGATAGGGGTATAACGGCAGTTAAAAATGTCTCATTTGAACTGCGGGTAGGGGAAATTCTTGGTATTGCTGGTGTCGATGGGAATGGACAACGCGAATTAGCTGATGCTATTTGCGGGTTGCGAGACGTGAAGAGGGGGAAAATCAAGTTTTTGGAAAATTCTCAAAACCTGGTTAATAAGGAGGAGATAAAAGTCGGATACATACCGGAGGATAGGCAAAAAACTGGTTTGGTGTTGCAATTTGATATTGCCCAAAACTTAATTTTGAAGGCTTTTAAAAATTTACCGTTTTCACGTCGTGGTTGGTTGCATTGGGGTGCAATTAATAATACTGCAATGTCTGCAATTACAGAATTTGATATTCGGACAACGGGGGTTGATGTAAAAGTTAGTCAACTATCGGGAGGAAATCAACAAAAAGTAGTGCTAGCACGAGAATTAGCAAGAAAGCCAGCATTAATTGTCGCAATGCAACCAACGCGAGGTTTAGATGTCGGTGCAACCCAAGCAGTACAGCAGCGGTTGTTAGCAGAAAGGGAAAGTGCAGCTATTTTGTATATTTCGACGGAATTAGAAGAGATAATAGGGGTAAGCTCGCGCATTGCTGTAATCTACAAAGGTGAATTTGTTGGCTTGTTCGATGCTGCGAGTCGATCTATTGAAGAAATTGGCTTATTAATGGGTGGTGCGATAAATGACCGTAACTAACCGCATCTTAGCAATCCTCTCTCCTCTTATCGCCATAGTTTTAGCCCTGATTGTCGGTGCTATTATCATTGAAGTTGCAGGTGCAAACCCCATTACTGCTTACACCGCATTGTTCCAAGAATCACTATTTACCTACTTCGGTTTTAGTAATACCCTTACCAAAATGACACCGTTGTTATTCACCAGTTTGGGTGTACTAATCGCTTTACGCGCCGGACAATTTAATATTGGTGGAGAAGGACAAATCTATTTAGGTGCATTGGGTAGTACTTTAATCGGTTTGTACGTAAAAATTCCAGCATTTATTCACATACCTTTAGCATTAATTTTCGGATTCATATTCGGTGCGGTTTGGGGTTGGATTCCTGGTTATCTCAAAGCGATGCAGGGTGTAAATGAAGTGATTACAACATTACTTTTAAACTATATTGCCATCAATCTGATTAGTTATTTAGTGCAAAACCCGTTAAAAGAACTAAATGCACCTAGTCCTTATTCATCACTGATTGCCAAATCTGCACAGTTACCGATTATTTTACCGGGAAGTCTTATACATGCGGGAATTTTAATAGCGTTGCTAACAGTGGGAATTGTTTGGGTACTAATTAACCGTTCCACATTCGGTTATCAAATTACAGCAGTCGGATTTAATCCCATTGCTTCGCGTTATGCAGGTATTTCCGTACAGCATACCATCATGTTAGTAATGTCGATGGCGGGTGGATTCGCGGGGTTAGCGGGTGCAACTGAGGTGATGGGGTTGAAATATCGTTTATTTGAACAGGTTTCACCCGGTTACGGTTTTGATGCGATCGCAATTGCTTTTCTGAGTCGGGGTAGTATTGTAGGTGTGGTATTGACTTCGTTATTCTTTGCTGCACTGCGAAGTGGTGCGAATGTGATGCAGCGAAGTGCTGGTGTACCCGTGACTGTGGTCTATGCTATTCAAGGATTGACGGTTTTATTTATTGCGATTAGTTTGGCGATAGAACATCGAATTAAAATTAATGACTGATAATTTCCTATCCGACTACCTCGCTTCTACTCTCCGTCTTACCGTACCTCTTGCATACGCTGCACTTGGAGGACTTTATTCGGAACGTTCGGGAGTAATTAATATTGCCTTAGAAGGGATGTTGTTAACTGGTGCTTTTATTAGTGCAACTGCAACTTTTTACACGGGTAATGTTTGGATAGGTGTACTTGCAGCATTACTCGTTGGGGGTTTAGTTGGATTACTCCACGCATTTTTATGTGTAACTTTGCGAGTAAATCAGTTAGTATCGGGTTTAGCTATTAATCTTGTCGCTGCTGGATTGACTTCGTTTTTCGCACGATTAATATTTAATGGTACTAACAGCCAGCGTTTACCAGAAATTCCCGCAATTACTATTCCTGTTCTCGTAAATATACCTGTTGTTGGTAGTTTATTTTCTCAGCATCTTCTCGTATATTTACTAATTTTAACGATTGTTTTAACTACGTATTTTCTATTTTACACAAATCCAGGTTTAAGCTTGCGGGCAGTTGGTGAGTACCCCAAAGCAGCAGAAGCAGCAGGTATTTCGGTACAAAAAGTACGGTATGCAGCAGTAGTTTTTGGTGGATGTCTAGCTAGCTTGGGTGGTACTTATTTAGCGTTAGTACAAGTCAGATACTTTGCAGAAGGGATGAGTGCAGGAAAAGGATTTATTGCGATCGCATCTCTAATTTTTGGTAGGTGGCATCCTATATATAGTACCTTGGCTTGTTTTCTGTTCGGTGCGACCGAAGCTTTACAGTTGCGAATCCAAGCATTAAGTGTCAATATCCCGTATCAATTCTTAACCATGCTACCTTATGCAACTGCACTCCTCGCTCTCGTTAGCAAGAAAGGTAAGTCCACACCACCAGCAGCATTAGGGACATTCTATCGTTGAAAATAAGTAAACAATAATTTCTGCCCCACCTCCATATATATTTATTATTACTTATGCTACTATTTCAATAATGTTTCAATAATGTTCTCAGTCATACAAACAGTATTTTAATAATTATTTAGCCGACTAATCAAGCCGGCTGGCTGTACATTTACTATTAATTAGCTTTAGGAATTGCACGAGGCGCACGAGGGTTACGAACCATTGGTAGCTGTGATAAAATAGCAATAATGCCAGTGCGTCCTGATGCTAAACTTGTGGAACTCATTAATTCAAGAACAGATATATGTATTACCTCTTCAATTGTGTTTTTGAGCAGGGGTTTAATAATCTTATCTAAATCAAATCGTACCTGTTCTGCCAAGATATTATTCCCAGAATCTAAAAGAGTTTTCTCGGCAAATGTGACAGAATTCTCAATAGTGATTGCCAATTGAGTATCAAAAAAATGACAAATTATTTTGCCAATACGTTGTCCCAATTGAGCGTTATATAAGGAACGAATGCGATTAGAAATTTCTCTCTCTAGTTGTCCAATAGTTGGCTCATCCATGTTAATTCATTGCATTAGTAGCATTAATTTAATATTTATAATATAAAATTACATATTTTTAGCATTTTTACTAATTAAAATATTTTTCCGAATCTACACCTTAATTATATAAATATACTTTTTTCAAATTAAAAATAATAAAGATAATAATTACCGAAATAAATGGTTTTTAAAAACTATCTTCATCAAGTTCTTGTCAATTATATGCTTATTAGATGTAGAATAGTCTAGTACTATAATCTCGATTTACCGAGCAATCCTCACCTTGATTCTTGAATAAGTCGGGTCGGAAAGTTCCTACAGCTTTGATTTAGATTTGCTCCCTCTATAGTTTAACTGGCAAACGAATACTAAATACACTTCCTTTACCCACTTCTGAATTAGCTTCAATAGTACCTTGATGCGCTTCGACAATGCGACGGGAAAGATATAACCCCAAACCGCTACCCGAACGTTTGTGGCTACCTTGACGAAACCGTTCAAACAACGTTGCTTGTTCTTCATCCGGAATACCTACACCTGTATCAGCAACCTTAATAATATATTCATCGCTACTAGTAGCAGGAGTAAGATGGATAGTTACTGCCCCTTGATCGGTAAACTTGATGGCGTTGCCAATTAAGTTGGTAAAAAGGCGATGAAGTTCCAAGCGATCGCACATGATTATACATTTATCCGACTCCTCGCTAACCTCCAAAATTACTGCTAGCCCTTTCGGTTGTGCCAAAGGAGTTAATTCACCCACCACCTCATGCAGCAGCTGACGTAAATTCACAGGTTGAAACGCTAATGTTTTCCGTCCGGCTTCAAATCGATATACTTCTAACAAAGTATTAACCATTGCCAGCAAATTTGTATTGCTGCGTCCCATAATCGTAATAATTTCCATAATTTGCGGCGATAGTTCACCCAAAGCACCTTGTTCCAAGAGTTCCAGCATTCGTTCGGCTGCAACCAAAGGTGTACGTAAGTCGTGGGTAAGACGCGAGACAAAATCTTCACGCTGACGAGCAATTTCATCGCGCTCGTCAATACTGTGTTTGAGGCGTAACAAAGAACGTACCCGCGCTAGTAACTCATCAACCGTTACAGGCTTGCGGATAAAATCATCTGCTCCTAAATCCAATCCATGCGCGACATTCGGGGAATCATGTGCTGTAATTAGCAGGATGGGCATAAACCGCAACTCCTTATTTGCACGGATATGCTGAGTTACTTGATAACCATCCATCCCTGGCATCATCAAATCTAATAGCACTAAATCAAAGCTTGATTCTGTGATTTTTGCCAATGCGGTCAAACCATTTTCTGCCGTAGATACGACATAACCTTCTTCTTCCAAAATGGTTTTAATTAGGAATACGTTATCGGGGGAATCATCGACAACTAGGATTTTATCTGACTTAGAAGTAGAGGAAATCATATAGAAAGATATAGCTTGAAATTAATTAGTATAAATAAATTTTAGTTATAGCATTATCTGGGCGTTGCTTTCCAAATCACCCTTTTACCCAAGAATGATGATTTATAAAAAGATTTGCACTGACATTTTTAGCAGAAAACTGGTAGTTAATACAAATACGAATGTAAATTTTTTTTAACCTTGCGACTAGAAGAATAAATACCTACTAAAAGCGTATTTTCAAGAATTGCTTGCCGAACTTATGCTAAATAAAAACCTGGCTTTGAGAAAACCAGGTTTTGCCTTTATCTATAGTTATCCAAATAAATTGGAAATTATGTAGCATTAAAACACTTACAACTCAGGTTCAATACCAGCATCCCTTAGCTGCTGTGCCAATCTTTCAGCACGTTGGCTTTCAGCTTCAGCACGTTGATGTTGTTGTGTTGCTGCTTCCGAACCCCATAGCAATAATTCGCCATTTTCATCCCACCAGCGCAACCAATAATCATTGCGATTTTCTCGAATACCTTGCCATACACCCAAAAACAGGTTTATTTGGGCAATAAAGTAACGATTATTCGCATCTGGGGTTTGAAGTTGATAGTTTCCTGAATCATCTAACTTGTAAACTTCCAACTCTCCGGTACTTGGTTCAAAAATAGCGTAATTAGGAACTTCTAAAACTTTTTCGTAGAAAAACCACTTTCCCGGTGGATAAGTTGGTTTGCTGGAATATTCTTTACCTTCTGTATCGGAAATAAATTCCATGACAATGACCGGAATATCACCTTGTAGTTGCGGGGTATAGCTACGTATAACCTCCGAACGCGGAACGCGAATTGATTGCACATAACCCCAATCGGGAGCTTTGACGACAGTCTTATTATTTAGGGTAGCGCAAATCCCGTAATTAGTTGTGGTTAAACTATTAGGTAGTAATTTTCCAGCAAGTTCTAAGCTCTCGGTTAATGCCGCAGCAAGGGGTGGTTGATTAATGTTATCCACAGGTTCGTCATCTAAAACAAAATCGTCTGGTAACTTTTCCCAGGTAACTTGATATGTGGCTGAAGTAGCTAACATGATGTGTCTACCGTTTTAAGAGTGTGAGGTAGTCATATTTTAGATATTTTTCATATGTATTTTTGTTAAGAAGCTGTTAGAGGTATTAAAGGGACAAGTTAGCCTTCAAAACGCCTTCCAGTTTTGGTGACAAGATAATATTATTACATTGCACATCGAGTAATATTTCCTCAAAATCGCAACTTACTTAGGTGCTGCTACTAGTTCCCACTTATTTAAGATTGTAAGACGTGCTTTATGAGTCAGCCGCCACCAGAAAACTTCGAGCCGCAACAGCCTTCGACGCAGGGGGCTGATGATTCCATGCCTCAAAATGTAATTGAGGGCGATCGCAATCGAGCGGTTCAAGGGAACGATAACAAAGCTGTTTTAGGTGACGGCAACACAGCAATTCAGGGTAATAATAACTTGATGCTAATTATCAAGGAATTAATCCTTGGGCAACAAACAGCACCAGTTGGCAACCCCGCTCGTCACCACCTACAATATCTACTGCTTCTTGCCAACAACTAAATTGCTCCTCTGTGACAAGGGGAACCAGCGATCGCACTTGACGTTCGCCGCAATCTAAACGTCTCCGGTTCTAGTTCATTTTGTGTCCAAATTGGACACATTGGCTTTAATTACGTTTTCTAGTGAGTCACTTCCATAAGAGCCTAGTCGCGTTTGGGAATCCTGGGAACGGTTATAATTTTTGTAGGGAATCTTAAGCAAAAAATATAAACAGAGGTCATAATCTGATGTTGAAAAATTCTCAGACACAAATTCAAAAAACCGCACAAATTTTGACACAGGGTTTTATTGATGACCCCAGTTTTTCCTTTATTTTTGGTGAAAATGCAAATAAATTCCAGGCTTTAAACGCATTCTTTGAGCTATTCGCAACTGATGCAATGGAGCGAGGTAAAATAATTTTTGCGTCAGAGGAACAAGGAGCCTGTATTTGGTATCCTGCCGAAGTAGAAATTTTCAACGAGCAATTTGAACAAATCCTAGCTGAAATTATTTCGAGGGTATCGCATTTTTGCGGTTGCGAATCGGGAAAACGTTTTGAAGAATTAATCCAAAAAGTTGGTGTGAGTGAACCCGAAGCTCCCCATTGCGAAGTACTTTTTATTGCTCTGAAACCAGAAGCACGGGGAAAAGGAATTGGTGAGAGTTTATTGCAACCAGTTCTGAATTATGCCGACACAAAAAAATTTCCTTGTTATCTTGTCTCTTCAAATTCTCGTAATATCTCATTTTACGAACGGTACGGTTTTCAGCAATTCTGCCCAATTGAAATTAGTGATTCCTACTCAATGACTGGGATGTGGCGCGATTTTGTTAATCAGTAGATGCCACATCTTCGATTTATTGATGATTCTAAATAATTGGAATGGTCAGGCAAGATGCCACGAGCCGACATACATTAAAACAAAAAGTAGCGTTGTGCCATCGGTAAAATTGTCGCAGGTTCGCACGTTAACAATTCTCCATCTGCCCTTACTTCATAAGTTTCCGAGTCAACTTCGATACGCGGCATTGCGTCATTTAACTTCATATCGCGCTTGCTCAAATTGCGAATTCCCGAAACTGCGATCGCACTTTTTTTCAACCCCAACTGTTTAGGTATTTCCCTCTCCAATGCAGCTTGCGAAACAAAAGTCAAGGAAGTCGCGTGTCTCGCACCGCCAAAACTACCAAACATCGGACGCATATGCACGGGTTGTGGTGTGGGAATACTTGCATTAGCATCGCCCATTTGCGACCATGCTATCATCCCACCTTTAATGACCATCTCCGGTTTTACGCCAAAAAATGCAGGTTTCCACAAACACAAATCAGCAAGTTTTCCTTCTTCCACCGAACCTACATACTTAGCAATGCCATGCGTAATCGCTGGATTAATAGTGTATTTAGCAACATATCGCTTCGCCCGCGAATTATCGGCTGTACTATCTCCCGCAAGGCTTCCACGCTGTACTTTCATCTTATGCCCCGTTTGCCAAGTACGGATTATTACTTCTCCGACCCGTCCCATTGCTTGCGAGTCAGAGGAAATCATGCTAAACGCACCCAAATCGTGCAAAATATCCTCAGCAGCAATAGTTTCCCGACGAATCCGCGACTCAGCAAACGCCACATCTTCGGGAATATCCGCATCAAGGTGGTGACATACCATTAACATATCGAGGTGTTCGTCTAAAGTATTTACTGTGTAGGGACGAGTTGGATTAGTGGAAGATGGTAAAACATTCGCTTCACCGCAGACTTTGATAATATCGGGTGCATGTCCTCCCCCTGCCCCTTCGGTATGGTAAGTGTGGATAACGCGATTTTTGAAAGCAGCAATGGTATCTTCGACAAATCCGGCTTCGTTGAGGGTGTCGGTGTGGATAGCAACTTGCACATCGTATTCATCGGCAACGCTAAGGCAAGTATCAATTGTCGCCGGAGTAGTTCCCCAGTCTTCATGTAACTTTAACCCCATTGCCCCGGCATTAATTTGTTCGATGAGTCCTTGGGGTTGACTGGTATTACCTTTGCCTAAGAATCCTAAATTTACCGGGAAAGCGTCGGTAGCTTGGAGCATTCGGTACATATTCCAGGGACCCGGCGTGCAAGTTGTGGCATTTGTACCCGTTGCGGGTCCCGTACCACCGCCAATCATTGTAGTGATACCGGATGCGATCGCCACCTCGATTTGCTGCGGGCAAATAAAATGGATGTGGGTATCGATACCCCCTGCTGTGAGAATTAGACCTTCACATGCTAGAGCTTCGGTTCCTGGACCGATGATAATGTCGATGTTGTCCTGAATGTAGGGATTTCCAGCTTTACCAATTTTAAATATTTTCCCGTCTTTGATGCCGATATCAGCCTTAACAATTCCCCACCAATCGAGAATCAAAGCGTTGGTAATCACCACATCCACCGCACCATCAGCATTGGAAATGGGGGATTGTCCCATCCCATCACGGATAACTTTACCACCACCAAATTTAACTTCATCGCCGTAAGTGGTAAAATCGCGTTCGACTTCGATAAATAATTCGGTGTCCGCGAGTCTAACTTTATCCCCAACAGTGGGGCCGAAGGTTTCTGCATAAGCACGACGGGACATTCTATAAGGCATGATGCACTCCTGGAGGTGGTGTTGCTTTGATTATTTTTGAGCAAAGTTGGGGATGGTTCGGGTAAATTTTGTATAACTTTATAATTTTGTAGTCCTGGGGGATGCAGGGAAATAAATATTAATAGAAGTCAAGGCAAATTTATAAACGTGAAAATTATAGAATTATACTTAGAAAGTATATAGATAACGAGCAACCAATAAGTAATCGCAGTGCCGGAGGTTTAGCGATTAAAAATTTTGAAACGTGGTTGTTAGCAGACACTCAAGCTGTTTCAAAAATTTTAGGTGTAGAGCTTGAACAACTTGAAAATTTGGAAGACTTGGATGGTGGAAAAGATATTTGGGAAAATGCGATCGCACAATCAACATATCTTTCTGATGATAGCAATCAACGTCCTCTACAAATTCGATAGACATCTCCGGAAAAGATGTAGAGACGCGAAATTTCGCGTCTTTGGAAAGGATTTCGGGCAACGCAGAATTAATTTTCGGAGATGTCTAATGACTTAGATACTTTTGGTAGAGTTGATTCTTACTATTTTGGGTGAAGATTAGAGATTGCGATCGCGTAGCGGTTCCCTTGAGAACATCGCATTTGACCTAAACCCAAACAAGACGAATAAAGTTGGTGCAATGCTGATTCCAAATGCAGAGAATGCAGTTGTCGATATTCGCAAACTACGGGATTACTGCCTAAATCCAGACCACGATGAAGGAAAACATAAAGCTCGACTATTTTCATCAATAATAGGTATGACGGCTGAAAATGCCGACGAGTTGCGTCAGATTATTCTCGAAGTCGTCAAAACAAACGAGGCTAAATTTGGGGCGACGCGATGAATTTGGACAACGTTATACCCTGGATTTCCCGCTCGAATGGCAAAATAGAAATGTAACCATTCGGACTGGCTGGATTATGGAGCCTGAATCAGACATTCCCAAATTAACAACCTGTTATCCTCTTTAATATTTGGAGGCAATATAAAATGACAATAAACACACCGAAATTGCTTGATGTAGTTGCACTAATAGTTGACCTTCCTGAGTGCAACCTGTGGCGCGGACAAGTTGGTACAGTGGTTGAAATTTTAGCTAATGGTGCTGCGTTTGAAGTCGAATTTAGCGATCGCAGTGGACGCACTTACGAATCTATAGGTTTACGGTTGGAGCAATTTATGGTGTTACATTTTCAACCAGTACCTCCAGACGCTAAAAAACAGATGGTTACAGCATAAACCAACACTGGATGATTTAGGCTTAGTAGCCATAATATATATATCGTTATATTGATTATAGTAACCATGACCGAGTTACTCGAAAAAGCGATTCTCCTTTGGAGAGGCTTCGCCAACGCTCGATTAAAAACTTTACCTGCTAGCGAACAAGATGCGATACCATCTTCGATGGTTGCCAAGGGCATCGCAGCTATGATTTTAGAAGAACTTGAAGATGAAATTCGCTGGGATGCTGCATTTGCAGGTTCTCAAGATGCCCTTGCTAAACTTGCAGCCGAAGCAATAGCTGAATACCGTGCAGGTAAAACCCAAGAGTTAGACCCAGAGACATTGTGAAATTATGCATAACTGAGCGATTTCGTCAAGCATTTGGCTACTTGCCCGAACCGTCAGGAAACGAGGTTTTATGAAGAAGGAATTTGAGAACGAAATGGAGGACGAACTCCGTCCTGAGTATGATTTTTCTCAGATGAAGGGAGGTGTTAGAGGCAAGTATGCTAAACGGTATAGTGCTGGAACAAACTTGGTGCTTTTAGATCCCGATGTTACTCAGGCTTTTCCAAATGATGAAGCTGTAAATCAGGCATTACGGATGTTAATCCAGATTGCTGAACGTCAGCAGTCTAATACTGTAGTGCAACAAGTGGAATAGTAACCCAAGTTGGGTAATTTAGGTTTGTGAGGTTATGAGTCTTCATCGATATAAAAGTATTTTGCTCATCCTCGAACTCGTCAAACTTTTTGATTGTGTGCGATCGCCTTTAGTTATCCCATCATCGAGAATATCAGCTGCGATTGAGAATTTGTATAAACTACAAAATACTAATTACACGCAACAATAATGGAGAAATTAACCACAAAGTTCACAAAGTTAAGAGGGTTAGAGAGAGTTTTTGCGTAAGTTCTTTCATTATAGAAATATCGGACGCAGGACAAGTAAGATACTTATCCTACGGCTAACTAATAACTTTAATCCATTGCGAATTTCACCGATACAACAGCAGTAATATCCTTTTCGACTGATGAGGTATCATAAATACCGGAATTGCTTACTTCTGTGGAGTTGCGCGAAGTAATTTGAAAAACCCCAGTTTGAGCGCTTTGAACAGAACCGACCCGATTTCCGGTACTGCGTGCGATCGCTTCAGCCCTTTGTTTTGCGTCTTTAGTAGCTTCTGCTACCATTTCCACCCGCAGTTTTGCCAGTTGCGTATATAAATACTCAGGTGCTTCCGAAACTAAAGGAATCCCTTCGTTAATTAGTTCTGTAGACTGCTGGGATAATTTTTCAATGCGATCGACATCGTTCGAGCGAATCTCAAACCGTTGATTTAGTCTATAAGCCAGTGTTTTACCAGTTTCCCGATTGTTTACTACTTCTGGAATCGTCGAAGTATCTATAGAACTCAATTTTACAACGTCATTGGGAACCTGTTTTTCTTGAAGATAGCGCTGCACCCTTTCGGTACGAGTTTTAAGTTCTTGGTATGCTGCTTGCGGTGTTGGTTGTTGGCTAGATATAGATACTCGCCAAATTATATAATCGGAACGAATCGGTCGTTTTGCCGAACCTGTGACACTGAGAGCATCATTTGGTCGTCGGAGGTTGCGGATTGCACCAGCACCAATGAAGGAACTGACTACCAGCGCAATTGATAAAGCAAGCATTCCAGCGAATAATTGAGGAAAGCGTCGGGATAGAGATGAGTCTTGCATAGGTCGTATTTAATACTTAATAAATATGTGAAAATAGCCCAAAACAAATTTGTAATAAACTCGTTTTGGGTTTATAGGTAATGATGCAGACCCAATTGACTTATTTCACAAGGTAGAACAGTAACTACCTTTCCCTTTCACACAATTCCTGATTGCCGAACTTGAGTTGCAAAAACTTTATTAACTCTTTATCTTTATTAACTTTTTAATATGCCTACAGGCTACATATTACCAATTCTGGTTAAGGCTTGTTATTTGATCAATAGTAGTAAATTACACTTTATTATTCCATAGGTTTAAGATTTTCCCAATCAGCTATTTGCACATTTTGCCCATTGCGAAACATGCGTTTTTGTAGTCGTGGAAAATCAGCAATGTCTACTTCCCGACGTTCACCACCCATAATATAAACTAAATCCTCATCAAAAGGATTTTTAAGATGATGCGCGACGGATGGAGTTGGAAAACCCATAAAGTCACCAGTCGCTACCTCATATTCTTCACCATCAATTTCTGCAATACCGCGTCCAGAAAGAATGTAAATAAACTCTTCTTCAAATTGGTGCGAATGATAAATAAAAGACTCTTTTCCTGGTGCAAGATGTGCAAGATGGAATCCAATTCTTTGTAAACCGACAGCATCACTAAGAAAAACACCTTTAATTTCCGAATTTGGATTCCAAGGATGAGAAAAAGAATGCTTTGAAAGTTGCTTAATAGCATCAGCACGAATTAATGGATGTGGCTTATCATTCATCTTTAAACCTCCATTTTACTTACTTTAAACAAACTATTTACTTCTTCTTTTTACTCTTTTTTGTATCCTTAATTTTCTTCAAATTCTCACCTACTTTTTCATTCAAACTACCATTAATTAACCCATTAAAACCGTACACCTCTCGACTTCCAGCCAAAGCCACTAAAACGACTTCTTTCTCATCACCTGGTTCAAACCTTACAGCAGTACCCGCAGGAATATCAAGCCGCATTCCCCGTGCTTGTTCCCGATGAAAATGTAATGCCGTATTAACTTCAAAAAAGTGAAAATGCGAACCAACTTGAATTGGTCTATCTCCACTATTCGCAACCAACAACCTTACAGTTTCACGACCTGCATTCAACTCAATTTCACCTTCTAGCGTAATAATTTCCCCTGGTATCATAACTTTGCGTCTTTGCGTCTTTGCGCGAATATTATTTAATCGGATTATGCACCGTCACCAACTTAGTACCATCAGGAAAAGTCGCTTCCACCTGCACTTCATGCACCATTTCCGCTATACCTTCCATAACATCATCCCGTGTTAACAAAGTAGTACCAAAACTCATTAAATCTGCTACAGTCCGACCATCTCTAGCACCTTCCAAAATCGCAGCACTCAGGTAAGCAACAGCTTCCGGATAATTTAACTTTAAACCCCTAGCTTTTCGCCTTTCCGCTAGCATACCAGCAGTAAAAATTAATAACTTGTCTTTTTCCTGCGGCGTAAGTTGCATAATACTCCTTCTTAATTAACCTATAGCAATCCCAAATCCCTCTTCTTCTCTTAACTCTGTGCGCTCTGTGTCTCTGTGGTTCATTCCTCTTAAAATATTTTTACATAGGATTTAAACTTGCCATACCCTGGGTATACAAACTGTTCGATTCAAATACGACATGCGTAATAACTGCCAAACATCAATAAACCAGTTTCGCACCTCCGATGACATAGAGCCACGATATCTACACAAAAATCCATGTTCCAACCGAGTCACACCAGTTTCACCCACACACGAACATAAATTACGTGCTTGCGTGACGATTTCGGGTGAAACAGGATTGCCCACCCAAACCAGAGTACCTACTACTGGCTTTCCTGCCAATCCGTGAGGACTAAAAAAAACCTCTTCGCTACCTGGTATCCATTGCCTATCTATCCACAACGGTTTACCTTCCTGCCAAATTTCGGTATTACTCCTCCATTCTCCCTGTAAAAATTTCTCACCTCTGGCACTACGTCCAAATCGCGTAATTTCCCAACCTAGAAAAGTCGCATTTTTAGCTAATTCAACTCGCAAATCTTGCCGATAATTTGCACCGTCAAAAACTATGGTTTCCTGGGGTAGCCATTCTAAACTAGTATCTATATCTAATTTAATATCGATGTTTTGACTTGCTTGTAATTGATTGCTACGATAAATTTTGCTCGCGGCTGCGGTAGTAATTAATACTTGCGAATTGGGTTGAAGATGAAAGTCGCAAGATAATTTGTCACCACCAACGACACCACCAGCAGTATGCAAAATAACGCTATGACAAATTGCGTCACTTTCTGGATAAAATGGACGCTGCACCTTTAGCGGTGCTTGATGGTGACTATAAATTAATTTAGTTGCACCCTGAGAATTGGTATAGACCAAATTTAATTTGCCATGCCAGCTGGAAACATCTTCTCTCACTTTGCTTACTTTTGAGCTAAAACCACGTAATCATCTAAAGTGTAATGCAAATCATAATTACAAATTTTATATTCTTTTGCTAGTTCAGTTATGTATTTTTGAGGAGGTAACTTTTCTCTAGCATATTTAGCAAATTCAGAACCAAAGGGTGTTCTTTGCCCTGTGGATGTGAGATATCGGTACCACACCAGTTTCAACCCTAGCTCTTGTAGAAATTGTTCGATTAAATTATTTTCTTGATTTTTGTCGTTGGTGATGCGATAACCATAGCTTTGGAATAGCCTTGACCCTTGAACAACTATCAAAGCATAACCTTCATTTTTAAGACTTTCGTTAAATATTTCTTTATAAATTTGATGAGATTCATATCTCTCATCGGAATTGGCAAAAATACAATGAGAAATGACGATAAAGTCAAAAAACTTTTTGGGAAGCTTTTCGGGAATTGTATTGTCACCGTAGTTGAATATATTATTGGTATAAAACCGCAAGTAAGAATTTACAGCAGGTGTTTGCTGTTGTCGAGCATATATTCGCCAAAATTTCAATCCATGAAACTGAAGTAAATCTTGTTGTTCAAAGGAACAGTAAGAAATATGTGCTTGAGATAATGGTGAAAAGCTATCAACACTTTGTAAAAACGAAGATAAACCATAAAGCATAGCTCCTGAACCTGCACCAATATCTAAAACATTAATATTAGCTTGTAATAAACCGGATTTATAAACTAAATACCAAGCTAAGTAAGCACTATATACACCCTCTAAAAAATATCTAATGAAATAAACATGTGGGGTTAGACTATATTGATAATCAGGGTCTTTACCTTTTTTTAGAGATTTATAAATGTCATCAACTGCTGCTTGTAGCTCATCGAAAAAGTCAACTTTACGTTTGTATCTCTCAAACTCACTTTTTAAATATTCTGTAAGCTTTAGTTCCAATGCTTCAAATGCATCGATATCAAGACCCGTACAATGAATCACATGCTCATCGATATCTTGGATTTGAAACTTTTGAATTAGCAAATCAATATAATCAGAGTTAGGAGTAAGTAAAAAATTAGTAGTTGACGCAAATAACTTTTGTTGCTGACTTAAAGACTTCTCTAACTCAAGTCTTTGTCTTGAAAATTCTGCTTCTAAACTTTGCGATCGCTGACCCCAGGTTTGTTCTAACTCTAGTTTTTGTCTTGAAAATTCTGCCTCTAAATTCTGTCTGACTTCTGTTAATTGTCTGCGTATAGCAACAGTTTCTCTTTCTAACTCATACCGAGATTGCTCGGACTGAAGCTTATCTCTAAACAGCTTCTCTAACCACGAAAGTTTCACTCCAGATTTTTGTATTTCTTGTAACAATTGTTCGGCATCGCGCAAATTACTTTGTACAAGTGCTATTTTTAACTTACGACTACGAAACCAATTTGTAATAGTATTACTCATAACCAAAGCCATCCTTCCCTTCTTTGATTTCCACGTTAGTCAACCGAGCCAGCAACTTATTTTTAAATGTGTTGTATGTTGCAGTTTCTTGGTCGTACCACCATTGGTACTTTTGCTTAAGACGCTCCGCTTCTTTACGTGTTCCTGCTACAAGCGAACGATTATGGCTTGCGTGAAATTCCTGAATTACAACTCGATTTGCAATTACTAGTTTTTCAATAAAAGCTGCTTCGTCTTCGGGTAAAGTAGGGAGTAAAGGTGTAATAGTAATAGAAATTTTAGGAACGAATCCTGTAGCTGGATTTATATTTTGTTTAATTTTACTAATAGCATTTAATCGTGCTTTAATACTAGGAGAACGTGGTTCAAAATCCCTTCGTACAATTTCGCTTCCTGTGGGGATGCTCATGTTAATTCTCAGGCGCTTAAATCGTTGTAAAATATCAATATCCCTAGTAATAATTGGACTGCGAGTTTGAATTACCAATGTCGGGCTGTAGGGATACATGACTTCTAATAAATGACGTGTCAATCCACATTTAGATTCGATTGGTTGATATGGATCGGTGACACTACTCATATATATAGTTGGTGCTTGGTTGGGATTTTTCTTATACCATAATTCCAGTTCTTTTTCTAAAACTTCAGCAGCATTTTCTTTGATAACTACCCAGTTCCCCCAATCTTGACGCATTTGTGGGTTAGGACTAAATGCAGCTGCATAACAATAACTACAACCATATTGGCAACCCCGGTAAGGATTTAAAGTAAAATCATAAGCTGCAATAAAGCCAGTTGCTTTAGTTAAGATTGATTTAGCTTGATTGCTATAAATTTTGGTATTGCCAAAAGTTTCTCGAACTAAACTTGTAGGTTGACAAGTACAGTAACCTTCAAAGAGAGTTTTTACCAAGCTCTTGTCCGTCCTAAAATGTAAATTAAAAGCACGACAGCTTATAATAATTATACTGATTCTCCAAGGTAAACGCTGGTACGATAATTCATATAAATTAGACCGCGCTCATTAGAATACTTGTAATGAATATTTTTCAAACCAGTAATTAACTGTTCGTGTTTCTCCCCTTGACGTGGAAGATAAGAAACGCTCATTGCACGTCCGATAAATCCATTTAAATCTAATTTTTGCTGGTAGATAAAGTTCAATTTGCGGATGTTAGTGAAAAGCTTACTTTTGAATAATGGTTTTACCGATTCTATCCGCGATTCTGCGGGATGATTTTCAGAAATTGCCCGTACTAAATTACTATATTCGTTGGTTAATTCGTCGGTTTTATCGCGGTTATTCCATACTAATGCTAATCTTCCCTTCTGTTTGAGAATACGGTGAAATTCGATTAAAGCGAGTTCCGGATTGAACCAATGGAATGCTTGGAAACAAGTTACTAAATCAACCGAGCCATCGGCTAAACTGGTATCTTCAGCAGCAGCATTGCACACCCTAATCTTGCCATGTTCCTGTATTGCTCCGCGCATTTCTGCATTTGGTTCAACCGCAATAACACTGACTCCGCGTTCAGCTAATAACTGCGCTGCGATACCCGTACCAGCGCCAATATCAACTGCAACTAGCTCGTCCGCAGTTGCTAGTCCGGCAAGAATAGTATCAATTGCTTGTGTCGGGTAACTTGGTCGGTATTTGGCATAGTCTTCAGCACGCGAGCTAAATCGATTCAGCGGGCTTAAGGTATATAATGGTATCGGTACTCGATTTTCGTCCATAACTTTCATTGGTTCCTCAAACCCCATTTTACTCACACCTCAACAATTCCAAAAATCCACATGTTAGATAGATGCAGTTTTCATTAAGATTTGTAAAAATAGAATAATAAATCTTCGCACATCCAAACAGCCATGAATTTTGACTACGACCTGTTTGTAATTGGTGCTGGTCCTGGAGGATTAGCAGCAGCCAAAACAGCCGCTAGCTATGGTGTTCGCGTCGCTGTAGCCGAACGCGAAGCACTCGGTGGTACTTGTGTAAATCGTGGCTGCATCCCGAAAAAACTGATTGTCTATGCTGCTGATTTTGCGCTACAAAGCCAAATGGCATATAGCTACGGATGGAGTGAATGTGAAAATTATTTCGATTGGACGCGATTTACCGAGTCGGTAGATAAGCATCTCGAAACCATTCAGCATTCGTATATCGAACAATTGCAAAAATGCGGAGTTGAATTAATTCGCGGTCATGCAACTTTTAGCGATAACCATACTATCGATATCGAAGGACGCAAAATTACAGCAGACAAAATCTTAATTGCTGTCGGTGGTCGTCCGGTGATGCCTGATATCCCTGGTATCGAATTTGCGATCGCTTCGCGCGAGATGTTTCATCTACCTTACCTACCAAAGCGTTTGGCAATTATTGGCGGCGGTTATATTGGTGTCGAATTTGCCAGCATGATGAACGCTTTCGGTTGTGATGTCAGGGTTGTTAATAACAATGAGATGATTTTATCAGGGTTTGATGACGACGTTCGTGCGAGCGTTCAAGAAGGTTTGGAAAAACGGGGAATTCAGTTTTTTGATAATAGTACCGCGAAGGAAATCAAACTTTGTGATGAAGGTTTGCTATTAAAGATTACTGGTGACAAGGAAACTATCATTCCCGCCGATACTATTTTAGTTGCAACCGGACGCGCTCCTAATACCAAAAACTTGAATCTGGAAAATGCTGGTGTTGAATTGGGTGAAGAAGGTGAAATTCAAGTCGATGAATTTAGCCGCACCAACCAGGAAAATATTTTTGCTGTGGGTGACTGCACCAACCGTTTGCAATTAACTCCAGTAGCGAAAGCTGAAGGTCAAGCTTTTGCGAAGACGGTTTTTGGTAAAAAGCCGCAAAAAGTAAATTATGATGAGGCACCTTCAGCAGTTTTTGCCCGTCCGGAAGCTGCAAGTGTGGGAATGACTGAGAAAAAAGCACGCGAAAAATTTGGTGATACGGTTAAGTGTTATTGCACTAAGTTTCAACCTTTAATGTCGCAATTCCCGCAAGCAAACGATGAACAAGCAACGATTAAATTAGTCGTTGAAGGTAAAAATGAGCGGGTTGTAGGGGTACATATGGTTGGGGAACATGCATCTGATATTATTCAAAGTCTTGCAGTTGCAGTTCGCAAAGGCATTACTAAAGAGGACTTTGATGAAACAATTCCGATTCACCCGACTACTGCGGAAGAATTTATGACTTTTTAATAGGAATTGCGGTAATTGTAGGATAGGCTTGTATGCCTATCCTAATATTAAGAGATGATTTCGCGCAAAGGCGCAAAGGCGCAAAGAAGAGGGGAAGGAATCTTATGAGAGTACTTGAAAATTTTCTCAGCTTTTAGCAAGCAGTTATTAATCTTACTTGTTTACTATAAAGGAAGGATATTAATTTATTAATGCAATTGGTAAATTAGTGTTACTGTTTTTAACGCAAAGTTCTACTCGAAGGAGCTGTTAAGATTATGACTTATGATTACGATCTGTTTGTTATTGGTGCAGGTTCTGGTGGGTTAGCAGCTTCTAAACGTGCAGCTGGCTATGGGGCAAAAGTTGCGATCGCCGAAAACGATTTAGTCGGTGGGACTTGTGTAATTCGCGGTTGCGTGCCAAAAAAACTCATGGTTTACGCTTCCCATTTCCCCGCGTTATTCCGCGATGCTGCTGGTTACGGTTGGAAAGTTGGTGAAGCCGAATTGAACTGGGAACATTTTATTACTTCGATTGATAAGGAAGTTCGACGACTCTCACAAATGCACATCAATTTCTTAGAAAAAGCTGGTGTCGCGCTGATTTCTGGTAAAGGTAAAATATTAGACCCGCACACCGTCGAAGTTGGCGACAAAAAATATACTGCTAATAAAATTTTAATAGCGGTTGGTGGTCGTCCGGTGAAACCAGACATGCCCGGATTTGAACACGGGATTACCTCGAATGAAATTTTTCACCTCAAGGAAAAACCCAAGCACATTGCTGTAATTGGTGCGGGTTATATCGGTACGGAATTCGCTTGCATCATGCGCGGGTTGGGATGCGAAGTTACCCAAATTACTCGCGGTCAAAAAATCTTGAAGGGTTTTGATGAGGATGTCCGCGACAATATCGAAGAAGGAATGACAAATCACGGTATTAAGTTAATTAGAAATAATATCGTCAAGTCGGTTGAGAAAGTACCCGAAGGTTTGAAATTAACTTTATCTGACGAGAATCTAGCACCAATAATCGCTGATGTATTCTTGATTGCCGCAGGTCGTGCCCCCAATGTCGATGGATTGGGTTTAGAAAATGCTGGAGTTGGACTAGTCCAAGGCTCAATTGAGGGACCAGGTTACAGTACCATGAATGCGATCGCAGTCAATGAATACAGCCAAACCTCTCAACAAAATATCTATGCTGTCGGTGATGTTACGGATAGAATCAACCTAACTCCGGTAGCAATTGGTGAAGGTCGTGCTTTTGCGGATACTGAATTTGGTAATAACCGTCGTATATTTAGTCACGATGATGTTGCCACCGCCGTATTTTCCACACCCGAAGCCGCAACGGTTGGGTTAACCGAAGAACAAGCACGGCAAAAATACGGTGACGCAATCACAGTTTACAAAACCCGCTTCCGTCCCATGTACTATACCCTCGCAGGTGCTGACGAACGGACGATGATGAAATTGATAGTCGATGCCAAAACCGACAAGATTTTAGGGGCACACATGGTTGGTGATAACTCTGCCGAGATAATCCAAGGTGTAGCAATAGCCGTCAAAATGGGCGCAACCAAAAAGGACTTCGATGCCACCGTTGGCATTCACCCCTCGGCAGCAGAAGAATTTGTGACAATGCGGTAGCAGGAGTTAGGAGTTAAGAGTTAGGAGTTAAGAGTTAGGAGTTAGGAGTTAAGAGTTAAGAGTTAAGAGTTAGGAGTTAGAAGTTGGGAGTTGGAGTTGAGAGTTAAAAGTTGGAAGTTAGGAGTTGGGAGTTGCAAGTAAAAACCGTTTATCCTTAACTTGGAATTTCATTTAAAGGGGAGCTTTAGTAGTACATTTATACTTTTCACCCCCTAACCCCTAACTTTTAACTTATTCCTAACTCATAACTCCTAACTCCTAACTCCTAACTATTCACTATGCATTACATCTACCTTCACGGTTTTGCATCTAGCCCTAATTCTTACAAAGCGCAGGAAATAAAATCTCGTTTCGCTGAACATAGTATAGATATCAAAATTCCCGATTTAAATTTGGGCGATTTTTCACACTTAACTATCACTCGTCAAATCAAGCAAGTTGCAGCCGAATTTCCTAAAGATAAAACTCCTGTAACCCTAATTGGTTCCAGCTTAGGCGGTTTAACATCAGCCCATTTAGGCGAATATCCCCAAGTGCAACGACTTGTTTTGCTTGCACCCGCATTTGAATTTTTATTACATTGGCTGCCCAAACTAGGTGATGAAACATTACAGCACTGGCAACGAGAAAAATATTTGCTGGTAGACCACTACGGCGAAAAACGCCAACTGCCTTTACATTACGATTTCGTTACAGACGCAGCCCAATATCAAGAAGATAAATTACACCGTCTTATACCTACTCTTATCCTGCACGGAATACACGACGAAGTGATTCCCTTAATGGCAAGTCGGAACTTTGCGCGTCAGCGTCCTTGGGTAAACTTAGTCGAACTTGATAGCGACCATGCACTAGGTAATGTCTCAAAAAAAATATGGGATGCCATCGCCCAGTTTTGCCAATTAATTTAAATAAAGCTGTACAATATTCAATCCTAGTCTATGTAATATTATTTGTTCTTTGTCAGTTGTCAGTTGTTCTTTGTTTTTGCTAATAACCACTAACCACTAACCACTGACTACTGACCCCTGACCACTGACTACTAATTACTAATTGAACAATTATGCTTCCCTTCATCCGTCCAGACTTAGCCCAATTCAGCGCTTATAAACCGCATCCGGGTAGCGATAGCGCAGAACCAGTCGCTACCCAATTTGATAGATTAGATACAAACGAAAGTCCTCACGACTTACCAGCGGAGTTAAAACAAAAGTTAGCTTGGACGTATCAGCAACTAATTGAAACAAATCGTTACCCTGACGGCGGACATGAAGAATTAAAGAATGCTTTAGCATCCTACGTCAATTCAGCAAGTGGATCGACTTTTGACTCTGAAAATATTTCCATCGGCAATGGTTCGGATGAACTAATTCGCTCGCTATTAATTGCTAGCTGTGTCGGTGGAGGAGGTTCGATTCTCGTTGCCAACCCAACTTTTTCGATGTACGGCATTTTGGCGCAAACCTTGGGAATCAATGTAGTCGCAGTTGCAAGAAACGAAGTCAACTTTGAAATTGATTTAGAAACTGCCCAATTTGCAATCCAAACAACCCAAAATCCCCCGATTCGAGCTATCTTTGTCGTTCATCCCAACTCCCCAACTGCCAATGCACTCACGGACGCAGAATTAGCGTGGCTCAAAAGTATACCCGAACACATATTAGTAGTAGTTGACGAAGCTTACTTTGAATTTAGCCAAAATACTCTTGTTGGAGAATTAGTACAACATCCAAACTGGGTCGTGATGCGAACTTTTTCTAAAGCGTTTCGACTAGCAGCAATGCGTGTCGGTTATTGTGTTGGTCATCCAGAACTAATTACTGTTCTTGAAAAAGTCCGTCTTCCTTATAATCTGCCGAGTTTCTCACTTGCGGCTGCATTACTCGCAATCGAAAATCGTCAACTTTTGCTCGAATCGATTCCTCAAATTTTACGCGATCGCACTACAATTATCGAGAAGTTATCGCAAAATTCGCAATTACAAATATGGGATAGCGCTACAAATTTTATTTATTTACGACCGAAAAAAAATGCTTCTATCTCTAGTAATGATTTTTTAACTAATTTAACCAGCGAAATGAAGAGTGCTGGTACACTTGTACGTGAAACTGGGGGAGGAATGCGAATTACGATTGGAACTCCAGAAGAAAATGCTCGCACATTGATGAGAATGCAAGCAGCTTTAGAACAACTTGAATCTAAATTAATTGTTTAATATTTAATTGAATTATTTTAGATTTATTTAATAATTCTATTTGCTATCAATGTCGCCACCCAAACGACGCACAATTCCAACGGTTTGCGGTAATACACCAACTAATAGAGCAAATACTTCATCTGGTAATCGACTTACCATATCGGACGTAAAGTATTGCTCAAATTGGTCAAGAATCTTGTGAACTCGCTGTTTAGGAACTGAATTTTCTGTAATTTGTTTAATTAAACGAATCCATTGCCGTCTAATTAGATATGCCTTTTGACGATCTTCATTTGTTTCAGGACTCAATAGCGATAGATTTCCGATTGGTAAAGCAGCAAAACAATCGCGGTCATAATCTCCACCAACAGCAGCCCCTGGTCCAGCGAATTCCGCATGATGGCGCTTGAATAAGATTAATCCATTGCGTCTGCGACTGTTGACTATGAATAGTTTTCCACCATGTAACATTCTTAGGAGATCCAAGCTGTCGGACTGCTCGGTTCCCTCTGGCATGACAAGATATTCAAGGAAACTCGTATCAGGGTAATAAGTTAATACCATAGTAGGTTGATAGCGCTGGTTTTTATGCTATCTATTTTTTTAATTTTTAAAGATTTTGTACCAATGTTAGCTTTTATAACTAACTTGGAGATTGATTTGCAGTCTAAGTTTTTCCGGTAGTTAAGTCTTTTTCGATTTCAACTAAGGTAAAAATCAATCAAGGTTCGGTTTGTTATTGAGTAACCTTATTTTATGAGATTTAATTACTTTTGTCTTCTCAGACCGGAGTTTTTTTTTGAAGCTTTTATAAAGTTAAATATATTCAATGCGAAGTTATTGTAAAAAATTTAAAAACAATTTACGCGTAATTTTACTGAGCCAGCATTTTTTCATTAGAAAAGCTGATGATTTCTAAACAAGTGTTTTCCATTTTCATTTCATCTCAAATGTAATTTTTTCTGATAATAACAAGTAAAAGTTAACTTTATCAGATGTATTACATATTTGCATATTTTTTTGATGTTTTGTTTGGGTATTAGTCCGTTTTTAATTCCAACTAATCAAGATCGACGACGAACTCTGTATATAAATAAAGAGTTCTAAGAGTTCTAAAAAACTTCTTACAGAATAGTTTCCTCAAAATCTGACTAAAAATAAGACAACTTAATATAATTTAATTTTTTTCATATATTTCTTTGTTAATACAACCTGTATGCGATCGCTTTCACTTTTTGTAGATATAAATACATTGGTAAGAGTACGGCAGTACCCTTCGGGTAGGCGCTGTCTTACGCAAAGCGGCTTCCCGCAGGGTAGCCCTATTCCTTGGCTTCGCCTCCTTGAAGGAATACGCCAACGCCAGTAGCGACAACACTTTGTACCCCTGCACGCAACTGGCGGGAGCAACGCGCTGGCTCACCATGCCCCTAAGGATAATCTATACCAACAATCGTGTTAATTGCGATAAAGAGCGTGTCTCCTGACTTCAATACTCAACGTTATGTTTTAATGCTGCGATTTGCAATTGCGATCGCCCGTATCAAGGGTGCTGAGTGCAAAGCACACGCGCATAGCGTTCGCACCATCGCAGCAGCGAAACTGGTTGCGATACAAAAATTTACAATTAACAAGCGAAAATTTGATCTGAATTGTTATAGTACCCCAAACTAAAGTACTAAAACAAATTAGTTACGATTTAAATATGGCGGGGCGAATTATACATAATTTACGTGTTGAGAGACGATTCTCTACCTAGAGTTGTAAACAAGTTTAGGTAAGGTTGCTAGTTGAAACACGATTCCCTACCTAAGCAATATTTGGGTGGGAAGCATCAATAAAAAATAGAATCGGCACTTAGTTGCTTATGCAACAATATTTGTTGAGCGCGTCTAAAAATCAACGCATTCCAATTGGTCTCCACTTTATGAACGCGGTATCCAAGTTTAAAATAAAGCTGCCGTGCTTGATAATTATTTTCTAAAACATGAAGATATATATCTTTAAATCCCCATTCTTGTGCTAATTTTTCACAGCCCATCAGCAAAAAAGAACCTGCCCCTTGCCTGCGATAATTAGGATGCACTGCCAAATTTGACAAATAAGGAAAACTTTTATTTCCGGCAGCATGAGCATCGCTAAAGCGCACGCCTAATTCCACAGTACCGACTAAGTTATCAGTTGCAAGGCTTGTATCAACAGCAACTAAACAGAGTTGATGAGGTGCGCTCGTTGCAAAGCGATGCCTTAAATCTTCATAAATGCCCAAGCGCACGATCGGAAAAGTCCATCCCCACAAACCAGTTGGGGAGTGAAAACTTTCAGCAATAATTTGGGCAACATCAGTCAAGTCCCCAGGTGTAGCCGCACGGATTTGGAGTTGGCAAGACGTGTTGCCATCGGTAACTGACCGTTGGTGGAGTGAATCAAAAAACCAGGATGTCAAGGTTAGTTTAGCGCTCTCGTATACGCAACGAACATCTTTTTAAATATCCTAAGACACCATCTAACTTATATGAAAACTGCCGCACCCGCTCCAAATATAAAAAATTAAATATAAAAATTAGAAAAATAAAGTTACTCGATCCGGCAGAATCCTGCTATTGTAACGCTTTATTGTCGCATAAGCCTGCATCCAGAGAATTCGCCAGATGCAGGCACGCTTTAAAGTTGTTTAGTTCTCTGTAAGGATACGTAAGAGTTTTAGTGACTTTACATCTTTTTACATAATCCGATTTATTTGTGTCTTCCGACTCTGTGCGACTTAGCTTTCTTAAAGATAACTAATTGTCTAAGATTATACTTTAACTAAGATTTGAGGTATTTTTAGCTACTCAGTAACGGTCTCTCATAAAAATTTACCTGTAAATGTTAGTGCAAGGGCTACGACGGGAAAACTTAATATGCAGATGCATCTAGTGTCGCATGTTGTAAACAGTAGTAGACTTTTCTCGCCGGAGGTGAAGCAAGAATTGGTAAGTAAATGTTCATTTCATCTTAATGTCAACCACGAATCGAATTTTCAAGCAGTTGCACCAAAGCAAATAGTAGTCGGTCTTTGCGCTGACAGGGGCTAATTGTGAAGAAATACCTTATTGTTCAACAGCCATATAGGCAAACAACTAGGCAAACAGCCTGTAAATATAAATTCAAAATGTTCTGTTCCCACCCGACTCAGCTTCATCCCGATCCAATCGGTTTGTTCTTTATTCAACTGCCGTTGCAGCAGGAAAACGGTGCATGAAATCCCAAGTAAACAGTAAGCCTAAAATTTTGGTTGTCGATGATGAACCTGACAACCTCGACTTGCTTTACCGCACCTTCTACCGCGATTATAAGGTGCTGAGGGCGACTTCTGGTCCTGCCGCATTGGATTTGTTGGCTTCAGAAGGAGATGTATCTGTAATCATCTCCGACCAGCGAATGCCAATGATGAGTGGTACGGAATTTTTAAGCCTAACAGCAACGCAATATCCCGATATTATCCGGATTATTTTAACTGGCTATACCGATGTTGAAGACTTGGTAGAAGCAATTAATGCAGGTAAAGTATTTAAATATGTTACAAAACCGTGGGAAGCGGAAGAGTTGAAAGCTGTGGTACGCCAAGCATTGGATACCCATAATGTCTTAAAAGCTCGTACCCGCGAATTGACGCGCACTCTGCGTCAAGAGTCACTGCTTAACACCGTTACAAATACGATTCGTAGTGCCCTTGATTATCGACAAATTTTACAAACTATTGTCGATACCATTGGTCATATGTTAGAAGTTGATGTTTGCTTACTACGTCCTTTCTTAGATGGACAGTTAGCAAATGAAGGCTTTATTTACCAAAATGCTGAAGGAGTGAGGGAAGTAGAGGGACAAGGAGGACAAGGAGGACAAGGAGGACAAGGAGGACAAGGAAGCAGTTTTTCTCCCTTGTCTCCCCCAGATTCCCCATC
>CAXTCQ010000019.1:0-54572 GCA_964242965.1 uncultured Calothrix sp.
ATATTATAGGGGCGGGATAGGGGATAAGGGCGGGGAGACCCCGCCCTACGGAAATGCAAACTGCTGTAAATTCAATTTGTCAACTTTGCGACGGTAAAAATATATGACTGTTGCCAAACCTGTAAAAATAACTTTAGAGGAATTTCTCAAACTACCAGAGACAAAACCAGCAAGCGTTTATATCGATGGCGAAATAATTCAAAAGCCTATGCCAAAAGCTCGTCATTCTCGACTCCAAGGTAAGTTAGTTACAACAATTAATGAAGTCGTCGAGGGTAATTGTATCGCCTATGCTTTTCCCGAATTACGTTGTACTTGTGGAGGACGTTCGATAGTTCCAGATGTGGCAATTCTCAATTGGGAAAACATCAGGTTTGATGCGAATGGAGAACCGATAGATGATATATTAATTGCTCCAGATTGGACTATAGAAATTCTCTCACCAGAACAAAGTTCTAACAGAGTTACTGGTAATATTTTGCACTGTTTGAAGTATGGTTGTAAGTTAGGATGGTTGATAGACCCAGATGACCGTTCAATTCTGATTTTTAAACCCAAACAAGAACCAGAATTATTTAGTGGGCAGGATATTTTACCCGTATTGGATGGAATTGAATTGATATTAACGGTGGAACAAGTATTTGATTGGTTGAAGATGAAAAAATAGCTTTGATAAAAATATTTGATGAAGCTGTAGCTGTAGTAGCTGTAGGTTGGGGAGCCACTGCGTTGCGGAGGACAGTTCTGTGCGGGGGTTCCCCCCGTTGAGGAATCTGTCCGTCGGGTTAAGAGCGTTGTAGCGACAGCGGAACCCAACATTATAGCCATATTTATGTTGGGTTACACTTCGTTCCACCCAACCTACAACTTACAATACGGTGAGATAAGTTTGCTCTGAGTTCATTGGCAACACTCGCAATTTCCGATTTTTTAAATCTGGTTCAAGTCCCAGAACTTCCATTGGTATAACACCTAAAAGTGCATAAGATACTTCTGTCAGTTCTAAACAATCAAAAGTACCTTGGCGATTTTCTATACACAAGTCAACATCTCGAAAAATTCGCCCTTTTTGGACTCCAGCAGTAGTTTCAACGTTTGCTTCTCCTCCTTGAACTAATCCAAGTTGACTAATTACCGACGAAGGTAAACATAATAACGTTGCACCTGCATCGACTAAGACATCAGTTAACGAAAGAGAACGAACTTCTTGCAAAGAAATAAAACCACGTTCGGCTAAAACTTGGTCAATTCGATTAGTAACGGTTAAAGTAACAATTACTTGACCCATTTGTTTGTCGTGAAAATTTGGTATAACTAGTTTACTCATATTAAGTTACTTTTTTTAGTGAGTAGGTTGGGTGTAGCGATAGCGAAACCCAACATTATTTAGTATTAAATAACAAACCACAGAGGCACAGAGAACACAGAGTTAAGAGAAGAAGAGAGGATTTTTTGTTTTCCGGCTTGAAAAATTACGCTCATTAATCCATTTTAATGGATTTTTGCTATTCAACTTGTGGATTTATAATCCCTGTCGGGTCATAAGTGAGTCGAATATTATAAGTAAGCCTAGTGATACTAACAACTTATAGCCCAAAAGATGCAAGATTTAAGTTAAACAACAAGCGAAGCGATTAAAAACAATCATTGCTAAATTTTTGTTACTCTAGATAAACACAAGCTATCAAACCGAAACAAAAAGCTATATTTAATATCTCTGTGAATCAAGCAACATTACCAAAATTAGTACAAACAACGGTACGACCAAACTACTATCCCCTCAGTGTCGCACCGATGATGGATCGTACTGACCGCCATTTCCGCTACTTTATGCGGCAAATCACCAAGCATACTTTACTGTATACCGAAATGGTGACGACTGCGGCAATTATGCACGGTGATAGAGAACATCTTTTAGGATTCTCTCCCGAAGAAAAACCGCTAGTTTTACAGGTTGGCGGCGATAATCCGAAGGAACTCGCCGAATGTGCGCGAATAGCGGCAGATATGGGCTATGACGAGATTAATTTAAATGTTGGTTGTCCTAGCAGTCGCGTCCAGGATGGTAATTTTGGTGCTTGTTTGATGATGCAACCGCAAAAAGTTGCTGACTGCGTAGCTGCGATGATTGAGAATGCGAATATTCCTGTCAGCGTCAAACATCGAATTGGGGTAGATGATATTGATAGTTACGAAGATATGAGGGAATTTGTGGGTGCGATCGCACTCTCCGGGTGTAGGGTATTTAACGTACATGCTCGTAAAGCTTGGTTAAAAGGGTTGAGTCCCAAGGAAAACCGCGATATTCCCCCTTTACGTTACGCTGATGTCCATCGTCTCAAAGCTGATTTTCCCGACTTGTTTATTGAAATTAACGGCGGATTGACAACTTTAGAACAAGTACGCGAGCAATTACAGTCGGTTGATGCCGTCATGATAGGGCGTACAGCCTACGATAATCCGTATCTTTTTGCTAACGTCGATTCGCAATTCTACGGTAGTACTGATGTACAGTTGACTCGACATCAAGTTGTCGAAGCCATGTATCCATATATTGATAAATGGACTGCGAAGGGTTTGAAGCTGAATAAAATCACCCGTCACATGCTGCAATTATTCGCAGGACAACCCGGAAGTCGAGCATGGAAGCAACATATTACCGAATATTCCTGTCGTGCGGGTGCGAATTCGCAGGTTGTCGCGCAGGCATTAGCATTAGTACCGAACTGTACTGAGGTCAGGGACTTGTGAAAAAATGAACTTTGTTATTAGACGAGGTTGGGTTACGAAGAAAGCTCCAACGCCACTTGCTACAACGCTCTTAACCCGCGATTTCTCTAACCTCCGATTCTGATAAAGCTGTTAACTGCGCTACCTGTTCTACAGTCATTCCCTGTTGCAATAAGTTCGCAGCAACTTGCCTTAATTGAGATTCGGCACTATCAGCGCGTAATTTTTCCTGTGCGGCAATTTCTTCGGAATTAGGTAGCAATTGCCCATCTAAAGTTGCCCAACGCAACCAAGTTATATTAATCCCTTTGTAAATACCTTTCCAGCGTACAAGTGCCAAACCCAGCGCTTGACTAACTAATTGACCCTGAGCATTTTGGGCAATGGGTTGATATACTCGATTTTCCAGCATAAATCCTGCCCAGTCATTCGAGTTAAAAGCATCCCCACCTTTGTTAAAGTTGTCGGGAAGTAGATCGTAGGTTGAAAAACCCCTGCAACACAATGCCTCCGCAACCTACGACATGATTTCTCTAACCTCCGATTCTGATAAAGTTGTTAACTGTACGACTTGTTCTATACTCATTCCCTGTTGCAATAAGTTCGCGGCAACTTGCCTTAGTTGAGATTCGGCATTATCAGCACGGAGTTTTTCTTGTTCAGCACGTAGTTTTTCTTGTTCAGCGCGAAGTTCTTCTTGTTCAGCGCGGAGTTTTTCCTGTTCGGCAATTTCCTCAGAATTAGGTAGCAATTCCCCATCTAAAGTTGCCCAACGCAACCAAGTTATATTAATTCCTTTGTAAATACCTTTCCAGCGTACAAGTGCCAAACCCAGCGCTTGACTAACTAATTGACCCTGAGCATTTTGAGCAATGGGTTGATATACTCGATTTTGCAGCATAAATCCTGCCCAGTCATTCGAGTTAAAAGGGTCAAACCAGAAGTATTCAGGTACACGCATTTGATTTTGATAAATCAGTTTTTTCTCGTTTTTATCTACCGATGCGGTACTGATTGAAAGCAACTCGATAACTACGTCGGGTGCTTTCCCCTCTTCCCAGGTGACCCAACTTAAACGTTCGCCTTTTGGCACATCCAATACAGCAAAAAAATCAGGTCCCTTAAAATCCTCATTTCTGACCTGCTTGAGGCTGTAATAAACAAACATATTACCACCGACATAACCGTCCTCGCGTTGGTCAAGCCAAAATGATAAAGTATCAATCAGCAATTCCATTTGAACTTTATGTCTTTGGGTTTCCATCGTCGTGTTGTCGTCGTAAGGAAGTTCTGCCTGGGTTGGTGGCAGTGCGATGCTAGGTTGTCGCATCGTCATATCGTGGTCATCTAATGGTAGTTCTGCCTGAGTTGGTGGCAGTGCGACGCTAGTTTCAGCTACGATATCTGACATAGTGGTTTTAGCTGCGCGTGCGAATGATTAATAATTATATATTAGTACTGATTTATCAGCGATGTTTAAAAAATCGCATATATGCTACACCAATTAATATTCCGATAGCTTGCATCCAGTAAGCTAGGCTAAATTGGTTTACACCATTTGGGGGAATACTCAAACTACCGATACCGTAAAAAAATTGTTGAATAAACCACCAGAATAAATAGTAAAAAGCAGGTATTTGTATGGGAATGAATACTATTAATAACGGTAAAACTGAATCGATTTTGACTTTGGGAAACTTGAAAATATACGCTCCTAAAATGGATGCGATCGCACCACTTGCCCCAACTAACGGTACAGTTAAATTTGGCTCTGTAAATATCTGGATAATTCCCGTTAATATGCCACCAATCAGATATAATCCTAAAAATTTTTGATGACCGATAACTTTTTCGAGCGTATTGCCAAAAACCCATAAAAATAGCATATTGCCCAAAATCTGAGCAAAACTGCCGTGTAGAAACATTCCCGTCAATAATCCCGTCGAACGCATTAGTACAGCAACCCAAGCTGCTGGATTACCAGATATAGCTGTCACGACTGCACTGCTCGTGGACGCTGGTATCAAACCCCAGTTGTTAATGAAATATCCTAATTCATTCCCAAGTACAAGTTTGAGTTCCCATAAAAAAACAGCAATATTAAAAAATATTAAACTGTATGTAACAAGAGACTTTTTCCGCGTAAACAAAAATATATTATCAGCAACAGGAATCATAATAAATTAAGCAAATGTTAGGAAACACACTCGTTGGACGATACCAAATTACTAGCAACCTTGGTGGTGGTGGATTTGGTGAAACCTATATTGCTTGCGATACACAGCTTCCCGGTACACCGCAATGCGTGGTCAAAAAGCTCAAACCTCAGTCAAATGACACGGAAACTTTGCAAACAGCTAGAAGATTATTCGATACTGAAGCACAGGTTTTGTATCAATTAGGTAATCACGAACGCATCCCGCAACTTTTAGCTTATTTTGAGGAAAAGCAAGAATTTTATCTCGTGCAAGAATTCATCGAAGGTCACGACCTCGGTGATGAATTAACACCCGGAAAAATCCTCAGTCAGGAAGAAGTTATTTTATTTTTACAAGAAATTTTAGAAATCTTAGAATTTGTTCATCAAAAGAAAGTTATTCACCGCGATATCAACCCCCGTAATATTCTCAGACGTAAGCAAGATAATAAGTTAGTTTTAATTGATTTTGGCGCAGTTAAACAAATTACTACAAATGTTGTAACTTCCCATGCCAAATTTACAGTATCGATAGGTACTCCCGGATACATACCTAGCGAACAAGCACAGGGAAATCCGAAATTGAGTAGTGACATTTATGGGGTGGGAATCATTGCCATACAAGCATTAACGGGTTTATCTCCCGAACAATTCGACCGCGATATTGATACCAGCGAGATTACTTGGAGACAGCAAGCAACCGTTAGCGATGAACTCGGACAAGTTTTAGATAAGATGGTGCGGTACGATTTTAGACAACGTTTTGCTTCAGCGACGGAAGCGTTACAAGCATTAAAAAATTTGCACGGTCATCATTCGCATACGGTTGCGCTAGCACCTGCTCCGGTAGTTCTCGCAAACCAAAAATCGGTTCGTCCAATCAAGAAAAAATCAATCTTCTTCAAAAGTTTAGCGGGGATAGCTACTATTGCTTCGGTGACGGTAGCTGCATTTTTTGTTTCCGATGCTATCAATTCGACTAATTCGGCTCAACTTTATAAAAAAGCTAATACTTTATACGATTTACAGCGCTATCAAGATGCATTAGTTAGTTACGATAAAGCTGTGGAAATTCGCGGTGACTATGCTGATGCTTGGAATGGCAAAGCGAAAGCTTTATACGAATTAAAACGATATAAAAGTGCTTTAGTCGCATATGATAAAGCAATTGAAATTGCACCAACGTATTCAGATGCTTGGAGAGGTCGAGGATTCACATTAGATAAATTACAGCGATATAGCGAAGCAATTTCTTCCTATGATAAAGCTTTAGGAATTAAAGCCAATGATGCAGAAGTTTGGAATGCCAAAGGTGAATCTTTGGGGAATTTAAAGCGTTACGATGAAGCGATACAAGCTTACGATAAATCTATAGAATTGAAGCAAGACTATTATCAATCTTGGTATAACAAAGGAAGAATCCTCCATAACTTGAAGCGCTACGATGATGCTATTAATGCCTACGATAAGACCATCGAAATTAAACCTAGCTATGAGACAGCTTGGTATAACAAAGGTAATGCATTAGTTAATTTACAACGCTATCAAGATGCATTTACAGCTTACGATAAAGCCGTACAATTCAAACCCGATTATGCATCTGCGTGGTTTTCACGTAGTAATATGTTATTAAATTTACGCCGTTATCCCGAAGCAATCGATTCTTTCAATCAAGTTGTTAAATACAATCCTAGTAACTACCAAGCATGGTACAGTCGCGGTTGGTCGTTACATCAACTCCAACGGTATACTGAAGCAGTCGAGTCATTCGATCGAGCGATCGCACTCAAGCGCAACGATTACCAAGTTTGGTACAATCGCGGCAATTCTTTATACAACTTAAAGCGCTACGAAGACGCACTTGCATCATATAACCGTGCAGTTCGTTACAAAAATGACCATTATGAAAGTTGGTACAGTCGGGGAGATACATTGTTTAATTTGCAACGGTTTCAGGATGCGATCGCATCTTACGACCGTGCGATTGGCTTAAAACCAGATTACCAGCAAGCTATTAATGCTCGCAACCAAGCACAGGGAAAATTGGGAGTAGGGAGTAGGGAGTAGGGAGTAGGAGAAGAAGTGAAGGGAGTGGAGGAAGATTAATTAGTGACTCTGAATTTCTAACACAAGAACTCCTAATTCCTAACTCCCAACACAAGAACTCTTAATTCCTAACTCAATAAGAGACGCGAAATTTCGCGTCTCTACATCTCCCTTCCTTTATCTAATATTCGCTTCCATAAATAAATTTCCAGGTTGGAAATCTTTGAGTTTTGTGGAGGAATTGCTTTGAATAAAAGAATTTGTATCGCTTTCGCTTTTCTTTAATTTCGTAGCATCTGCCGTAGTTGTATTAGGTGTAATATCCGTTACGATTCTTGCAAGCTGCTGTCCTTCGTTAATTATGCGCTGCTTTTGTTTATATTCAATTAACTTTGCTTGCGCTACTGCATAAGCAGGAGTATCTTTAGGAATTTGCTGCAAAAACTGCAACGCAGTCTCAAAATCGCGGTTTATAGCTTTTTTATAAGCTTCTTGTAAAAGATATGCAGCACGAACTTGACGTTTTTCACTATACTCGGCAACTTTTAAGTCGATTACCTTATCTGTAGCAGTACCTCTGGGTATTCGATTAAGATAATTTAAAGCAGCATTAAAGTCTTTGGCAGTAGCTTTCTCGTAAGCTTTTGTAAGCATTCCTTGGTTTTGAATTCCGACTTTAGCTTTAGCCTGTTCGACTAATCGATCGGTTCTCGATTGCCAGTATAAAATATCTGGTACTTGTGGGGCAATACGCAAAACATCCGACCACCGACCTTGTTGCATTGCCGATTCTGCAACTAGATACTGTTCCGTTGCAACTTGCCATTGTTGTTGCCATTCTTCGACAGTCGCTTGTGCTTCGGGATAAACATGACTCGATGAAGGGATAGACTTAGCTAATGCTATAGCACCATCCAAATCTCCGGATTGATATTCTTTAGTAGCTTGGTATAACGTTTCTGTTTCAGAACGTGCGGGGGTATTATTAAGTAACGAATATACTCCAACTCCCATAAAAAGAGAATTCGCTACCAACCCAACTCGTACACTAGTGAGTAGGGTCGATTTTTTTCTCGAATTTGCAGAAGGTTTATCGAGTTGACTGTGCCAATTTCCCGTCTCCTCTAAAACCGAATATTCAACTTCGAGAGTGTGCAGGTGCGATTCTAGTGGTATTTGCTGAAGTGCTTCCAACACCTCAGTTACCGTTTGGAAACGGTCTTTGTGATTGTAGCGAATCATCCGACTTACCACAGTAGCTAAATAATCGCTGACAGGGGTTTGTCGGGTTCTCCAAATAATCTCATTACTTTGGGGATCGATTTTAAGTTGCAGCGGAGTCAGTCCGGTTAAAGCCTGAATTGCCATCATCCCCAACGCATATATATCACTATTTAGCTGCGTTTGACCGATAAATTGTTCGGGGGGAATATACCCTAGTGAAGTTACAGGAATTCGATAAATAGGTAATATCGAATCCGCACTAAAGTCAACCGGCACAATTGAACCAAAGTCAATTAATACAAGCTTGCCATCACTCGCACGTCGAATCAAATTTTCTGGCTTGACATCGCAGTGAATCACACCTTGCGAATGAACAAAATCGAGAATTTCTAGAACATTTGTCAAAAAGGTCACGACTTCGCTTTCTGTCCAAAAATAGCCAGAATCCCGATTGAGAGGTAACTCTGCGGTCAGTGCATGTCCCTCAACGAACTCTTGAACCAAATAAAAACGCTCGTATTCTTCAAAACAAGCGATTAATTCGGGAATCTGATTATGGTGTCCTAACTGTTTGAGGGTTTGAGTCTCCGTTAAAAACCGCAATCTCAATGTATCTAAGTGACTGGGTTGTAAACTAGTCACTTTTAGTTGCTTAACTACGCACTTCGGATTTTCAGGGTGTTCGCCATCTATAGCAATATATGTCTGTCCGAACACACCGGCACCGAGGCTTTGGACGATTTGATAACGTCCCTGTAGTACTTTACCGATCATGTGGTGGGTCATGAGTTGGTTACTTAGTCATTCCTTTTTACTGTTTCTTGACATTGCGCCCTGATTCCGGAAACCCTTACAAAATCGTTCAATCGAATACTAGCTGACAAAAATAAAATAATTACTTTAGTTAATTATACGGTAATTTTACTAGTGCTTTTATACCTTTTTTTTGATAAAAAAATAGTAGTATTTTTGTATCAAATATTGCAACTGTTGACAGACAATAGTAATATTTGCGACTAACTCCGCTGTAGGAGTAGTAGGAGCGCAAAAAAGTATGATTAGATAACGCCACTAGTATCAAAAAATATCTTTAGTAAATATAGAGCAGCCATCTTTGCTCAACAGAAAGAGCAACTTGGTTAATAGTTTTTTTGTTAAGTTTTTATAAGCTTATGTAAATTTTCTGTTAGTACTTGTTAAAAGTGAAGGGTAAAACTCGATACTTACGAATTATTAATTATACGTATGAAGATAAATCGAAAACTAGTAATTACTACCTCTGGTGTAGCTTTAGGCTTTGTTGTAATGAAAGCTAGTCCAACGTATGCTGCTATCGGTGACAGTTGATTTTAGTATTACTGACGTTACTCAAACGGCTGCTTACGGAGGATTGCCACTAGTTATAGAACAGCCACTTTCAGGTTTTTACAGTTTTGATGACCAAGCCGTACCCGTCGTAGTTCCTCCAGAATCGATTAATCTTTCTTTGTATCCTTTAGTAGATTTTGGGTTTAACTTTTTAGGCAAGCAATTCTCGCTTGAAGATATAGGTGGCTATGGTGGCACAGCAACAAGCTTATTCATTAACGGTTCTAAAGTCGAGAGCGATCGCGTACAAACGAATTTCGGGATTTTTGCTATTCCAAGACCAGGTTTTGCCGAACCGCGTTTTGACGGCGTTGCGATTCGGGATTCATTTGTATACTTCATAAATGGCAAACCGCAACTTCAAGTACGAACTACACCTATTTCGATTCCCGAACCCGCAACTTTAGCCAGTCTTGGTATTCTAGGACTTAGTTCAATCTTTCTGAAGAAAAAGGTAGCATCAAATAAACATTAAAAATCGATGAAAGTCCTATTTGGATGGGAACTGGGAGGGGGACAGGGACACATTCAACGTTTGGCAGTACTAGCGAGAGTACTTGAGGAAAGCGGAGTTGAACCAGTTTTTGCTCTAAAATCTTACAACATCAAAGGGATGAGTTTCCCGTGGCGGATTGTTTTTGCCCCTCGCTTACCCTTTATTGGCAGGTTAGAATCTTGTACATTCGCGGACATCTTAGAAACGTTTGGCTTTGCTGATGCTAATTTATTGCGATCGCATATTTTAGCATGGCGATCGGTTATTAGCGAGGTTAAGCCAGACTTAGTCGTTACCGACCATGCCCCAGGTTTAGTATTGGCTACTTTGGGCATTGTGCCTACAATCGTTACAGGAGATAGCTTTGCAGTACCACCACCCGTTGAAGTTTTCCCAACTCTGAGATTTCCTGCACCACCCCAATCTCAAGAACGTCAACAGCAAGTTAGCAAAACGGTTAAGGAGGTCGTTCAACTAGATGTACCTCTGGGACAGATTTTCAATGGCGATCGCAGTTTTATTTTTGGTATTCCGGAATTAGACCCGTATCAGTATTTACGAGTTAACGAACGTTATCTGGGCATACATATTGCACCGATTCCAAAAAATTTGTACAATCCGGATGGTTCGGCTTGGGCTTATCTATATGATGATTATTCGCACCGCAACTTAGTAATAAACACCTTAGGGGCGCAGTGTGAATTTCAACCTTTAATAACAGCTTTAGCTGGAAAATCTCTGGCAATTCATCATGGAAGCTCAACAACGGCTATTACTTGTTTGTTAGCAGGTATCCCTCAAATATTACTCCCCAGACATTTCGAGCATCAACTTAATGCTCTAGCACTTTCTGGGCTAGGGGTGGCAAAAATAATTAATAACCCAACATGGGAGACAATACTCGCAACCCAAGCACAGGCTAACTTACTCGCAGAAAGTGCTTTGCTTCAAGCCGAAAAACTTGCACAATGGAACCAAAGCTTTATGGATATTTTTGTCAAAGCTTGCCTGCAATTGCTGTAATAAATTCTTCCTTCTGCCTTCTCATTTTTGTTCTTGTCCTGAGATTCAAAGTAAGCCCCTACAACCCTTTCGATTTGCGAAATTCGCTGACTACATCTTTAATATCGCGCAACTCGCCTTCAACTAAATAATTCAATTGTCGCATTTCGTCAGCTGTAATTTTTCTACTTAATTGCGATATGGTAGTTTTTAAAACTGGATATTTATTCAATGTTGCTTGGCGAAAAATCGGTACAGCTTCGTAGGGTGGAAAATATTTTTTATCATCTTGAAGTACAACTAAACCCAAGCGCGATATTTGCCCGTCGGTAGAATTGCCTGCTACCATATCTACTAAACCTTGGCTCAATGCTCGATAAATTAAATCTAAACTCATTACATTTGGTCTTTCCCGAAAGCGCAAATTATAGGTTTTAGATAATCCCGGAAAACCATCTTCGCGTTCGCTAAATTCAAAGCCAAAACCACCCCGCCATCGAGGTGTGTATTTAGCAGCTTCGGAAAGGGTTTTAATATTGTATTTCCTAGCGTCTTCACCGCGTATAATCATTGCAAACGTATTTTCAAAACCCAATGGTTCCATGACTTCGAGATTAAAATTTTTTGCGTAACCTTCTTTTAGACGTTGAAAAACTTGTTTCGGGTCATTAATTACGGCTTGTTTGAGAATACTAGTAAACGCCGTACCGCTATATTCAATATAACCGTCGATTTTATCTGCTTTAATTGCTTCGTGGCAAACAAAAGAACCACCTAAACGAGGCTTTCGCACAACTTTTAAATTGGCTGTAGTTTCTATTTGTTGCGCTAATAATTCGCCTAAAATATCTTGTTCGGTAAAATCTTTTGAAGCAATTATAATATCTCCACTACTAGTCGATTGAGTTTGATTGCAGCTAGCTAAAGTAAATATTAATGTGAAAGTCAGAAGACAAAGCGCAAAAAACTTCTTCAAAGACATAAAAAATTATTATCCTCTCCAAAAATTGGGTAGATTACGAACTGTATTATCCCACGACACCCAATACTTGGAGGTTTTGGATAGTCGAGGGGGCTAGAATACAGCAATTCTAAATTTAAGAATTGACAAGGGATTGAACGGCATGGGTCAAAGTGTGGCGAAAATAAATGTGACCAATAGCCGACCGACCTTGATAAGATGTCGCTTTTAAGCTACACTATCTAAGCTATGACTGATATCATTCGTCCAAAAACTCTGAAAGTCTATGCTACGGAAGACGGCAAAGAGCCGTATACGGAATGGCTGGAAAACCTGAAGGACTATGGAATCCGTGCCCAGATAATTCGCCGGGTGGAGCGTCTCAAGCAGGGTAATTACGGGGATTGCAAGTCCGTTGGTGAGGGCGTGCAAGAACTAAGGTTTTTCTTTGGAAGTGGCTAGCGCCTTTACATTGGGGAAGCCGGGAACGATGTGGTGATTCTCTTGTGTGGCGGGGATAAGGATAGCCAGGACAGGGATATAGAAAGAGCTAAAAAATATTGGCAAGCTTACCAGGAGGAAGAGGATGGGCAAGAAACTGAGAAACCATGAGGAGGTTGTGTTTGAGCAGCTGCTGAACCCAGAAATGGCGAAGACTTACTTGGACGTTGCCCTTGAAGAGTACGAGCAGGATGGCGATTTGGCGTTTTTTCTAGAAGCGCTCCGGAATGTGGTGGAGGCGCGGGAGGGGATGACGCACCTTGCGGAAAAAACGGGTTTGAACCGCCAAAACCTCTATCGGGCTTTGTCGCAATTCGGGAACCCTGAACTGCGAACCATCAGCCTTATTCTGCACAATCTTGGCTATCGCTTGAGTGTGCAACCGATTCACGTTGTATCGGGGCATTGAAAAGGGAGTCGCGGTCCAGTCATCATTTAAATATTCTGCTTTTACTGCTTCTCCTATTAAATGCTCGCAAGGAATTGACAAATGTCGCAGGATTTATCAGAATAGGCTGAATTACAGTACCTTTTTCCCCTACTCCCTCAAAGAACCCATCCAACGTTCCAACCAACCAATAGCAAAATCAGCGAGTAAAGCAATTCCCGCTGCTGGAACCGCACCCGCTAAAATCAATTGATTATTTACTACTGCAATTCCTCGAAAAATAAATACTCCCAACCCACCAGCACCGATTGCTGGTGCAATTGTCGCAATCCCAATGGCAATCACCGTTGCTACTCGTATTCCCGCTAAAATTATACTCGATGCCAATGGTATTTCTACTTGTAACAGTAATTGGCGATCGCTCATTCCCATTCCTTGCCCTGCCTCGATAATAGCCGCATCGACACTAGTTATACCCGTGTAAGTATTGCGAATTATTGGTAATAGGGAGTACACAGTCAAAACAACGATTGCCGGAATAGTCCCAATCCCCCCAATTATGGGCACGGGAATGAGTAAACCAAACAGCGCTAAACTGGGAATCGTTTGAAAAATATTGGCAATGCCTAAAACGGAGGCACGCAGGTTTTTCTGACGGGTGATTAGGATGCCTAGCGGAATTCCAACAAGCATAGCAATGCCGATCGAAATTCCCACAAGCAGCATATGTTCGCCCGTGCGCTGTAAGATTTCAGGGGCATACTTAATCAGGAAAAAGTTACTCAAATTTACACGCAGTCATAGTACTAAGCTGAATTTTATACTAAGACAGACGAACCTGTAGACTTTTGAACTACACCTGCACCATTCTCAAATAAAACTGAATCGAGTTCTGCTTCAGTAAAATCATAGCCTAAGGTAGTCGCAAAGCTTACTATCTTTTTTTGATCCCAATTCCAAATTCCAAACAAACCGCGAATACAGCACTTGTTATAGTATTGTTCGTAAAGCACTGGGTCTGAAGCCAGGACTTCATAAAAAACATCAACTTGTTCTAATGACATGCTTCGATCTCCCATTGGTTAATTTATCAGCGCTAATTAATAGTTACATCGGTCATCAAAATAATTCTAGCCTCAGTAATTTATTATCCAAGAGTCAAAGTGTATTTCGCGGATAAAAAATGAGAAGTAAATAAAAAATTTTGGTTCCAACAATTAAGTTTTATTTCTTTACAATATTTAATAACTATGCTATGGCTAAAACTCCGTATATTATCTGGAGACAAATAAAGTCTTCTCGTTTGCAATACATTTTAGGGCACAGCATTGCTGTGCCCCTACGGTATCGAAACGTAACTATAGTATATTGTGTTGCTGACGTTCAAGACCGGGTATGTTGCGAATTACACCGTTGAATTTGGTCGCCAAACACCCAACCCTGAGTACCATCAGCAAGCCGAACTTGGACAAAATCTCCTTTGACTTGTAAAAACAAAACTTTTTCCCCAGGATTGAGTTGCTTCATGAAACCAATTTCGGTTTGCGGTTCGGGACGTAATTTAGCTAGATGATTTCCACCTGTTGGCGAAATTACCCGACACAACTTTGGCTGCTGGGAAATAAAACTCTGTTCGGAATAAGTTTTCCCTGTATTGCCAGTTTGCAAACAAACTAAACCACCAACAGTACTTACAACCGCTGCCATACTTAACCCTAACATCAACGGTCGGCGCGTTGGTATTGATGAAATAATTGAGGGCTGCTTGTGCTTGCCATTATGACCATTAATTCGACTGCGTTGCGAATAAATAACTTGCTGCGGTGGTGCAGTCTTAGTCACGGGTTCAAATATTGCTGGCATCGGGAAATCGGTAATTTCTTCGTTGAAAGTATACCCAACCGGAAGCTTTTTAATCTCAATCGCACTAACTTTGAATGACTGCGTACCCAAACGCAAAGTACTTCCAACTGCCAAAGGCATTTCACCAGCTAATAGTAATTGTCCATCTACCACAGGTGGGTTTTTTTGGCGCAGGTTACGCAAATAAAAGCGCTCTTTTGCACCTTGAAAGAAAATTTCCGCGTGTAAGGCTGATACCGAAGCTTCCGGAACGACAATATCACATACTTGTGGGTCGCGTCCGATTCTAATTCGACCGGGGTTTTTACTCTGCTGGTTTTCTTGAATAGTAAAAGTTCTAATTTCCCCGCCCTCAAACCACTCCAACGTCAGTTCGTGGAGAAGCACAGTTGCAGCAGTCATTGGGGTAACAGTAGGTGCTTCGACTAAATTTCGCAACACTTGTAGCGCTTGTAATGCTTCGGTTGCACTTTGGTAGCGGTCTTTAAAATGATAGTGGGTCATTTTGGTTAATACCGCAGCTAAACCCGGTGTAATCGGGGTTAAATGCTGCCACAAGTTTTCCCCTGTATTGGGGTCATCTTGCAATTGACGCGGACTAACTCCCGTTAATGCCTGAATACCCATCATCCCTAAAGCATAAATATCGCTACTGGGACGCGGCAAGCGTCGGGTTTGTTCGGAGGGCATATATCCCGGCGTGCCAATCGTGATTGTCACACATTGCTGTCCTTTGCCGAGTGGGGGTTGGTTTCGTAATTGCTTGATTGCTCCAAAATCAATCAAGACTAATTTACGATCCGAATTACGTCGAATAATATTATCGGGTTTGATATCTCGGTGAATTACACCGTGGTTGTGAACAACTTGGAGAATCTCTAGTAATTCAGTCAGCATGGCAATTACCTGACCTTCTGTCCACTTTTGCCCCGAAGTTAATTCGTGACTAAGAGTACGTCCGCGAATTAATTCTTGCACCAAGTAAAATTCTTGGTTTTGCTCAAAATAAGCTAGAAGTCGGGGTATTTGGTCGTGATTTCCCAGCTGCTGGAGACTTTCGGCTTCGCGTTGAAATAGTTTCCGAGAAGTTTCTAAGACTTGTGGGTCGGTACTAGTAGGTTTGAGATGCTTGAGGACGCACTGTGGATGACCAGGTAAGTGAATGTCCTCAACAATGTAGGTTTGCCCAAATCCCCCTTCACCCAACACTTCAAGGACTTTATAATGCCCTGCTAGTAACTGACCTATCATGTTCTGACGGTTGCTAAAAATTACTGTATTACTTTTACTTTTAACTTTCTAAATTCGATTTTTTAGCACAAAGTTTCTTTTTTTAAAGATATTGGCTATACAAAAGAGCGAATTTAGTTTTATGCCTTTGTCCTATTAACACTCGATGCTTCGAGCGCTTTGGATTTTTTGGTAGATAGATATCAATATCAAACACCTAGTTAGTCAATGAATAACAAATCTCACCAAGTCCTGTTGCCAGTTTGGCACATTTTTCATTTGTTTACAATTATTAATATTGTCGTATTCCTTAGTTGTTTCGTTAAAACTATAGCAGAAAAAAATCTTGTGATGAAATTGCTTTTGTATAATATATGATATTTATTTAATTTTTTCCTAAGTTAATCTAGATATATAGGAATCCGGTTTGATTCTTGAAGTAGGGTGCGTTACGCGCTCACGCTAACGCACCAAAGGCTTAATAGCGGTGCGTTACTATAAGCGAAGCGCACCCTACAAATACTACGAATACCTAATTTTTTAAGCGCAAGCTGCTGCTACGCGCTCCAAAAATCAAATAGGACGGCTATAGTTTGATACGTTGCCTTGGTTACAAGTTATAGATGAATTTTTTATCTCAGGCTAAATAACAAAATATACACAGTAATAGCTAGTCATAAATGGATAAATTAAACACTCTTACATAAGTACGCGAGCTAGAACTAAATTAATTTAAGAAAGTTAGACATGACTATTTATTAATTTTTGATTTTGTAACTTATCCTACAAAAAATCAATTTTTAATTATTTATTAAAAACAAGACCCCCCGATAACTTTTCCGTGCGTCTATTTATATCGAAGGTTCTGCTCCAATTTCTGCATAGTTTTTAACAATTGTTGAGCGTGTTCCTCATCCCCCAAGCGTTTGTAGATTTCGTAAGCTTGACGGTAATGATGAATCGCATCTTGAGATTGATTTAGCTTCTGAAAAATTCCACCCAATGCAAGTTCGACACGCGCTTGTTCGGTCGGATTCTTTAATTTTTCGGCGAGAATCAGGGCTGTAGGGAAGTAACTTAACGCTTTATCGTACATGCTGGAACGGTAGTAGATAGTGCCAATGTTGAAAAGTAACTGTAGCTGGCTTCCAATCGCTCCTATCTCCTGTAAAATCTCTAAAGATTGTTGATAGTAGATTAAAGCTTTACTCGTTTTACCCAAATTTTGGTAAGTAGCTCCAATCCTCGATAAAGCCGCAGCCTCGCCAAAACGATTACCAACCTCACGACTGATAGTTAACGACTCCAAATTATATGCAATTGCTTGTTCTTGATTGTGACTACAATCGCTTAACCCTTGTAAAATCGCACTGCGAACTCGTTTCTCATTAATTTGCAATGAAATTTCTAAGGCTTTTGTCAAAAAATCTTGCGCTTTTTGGAATTCGTTGAGTCCTATGTTTGCTTGTCCAAGGCTATGCAGGCTAATCATTATTAAGTCTTTGCGGTCATTTTCCCACGCGATCGCCAGCGATTTGCTGCAAAAATCAATTGCCACGTCCCACGCACGCAGTTGCAGGTAAATACCGCCTAAGTTGGCAAGGGAATCTCCTACTGCCTTGACATCTTCTATTTCATGTGCTAAATCTAAAGCCCTTTTTTCGTATAGAAGCGCTTTTTCAAAATCTCCCAAAAACTGGTAAACGTTTCCTAAAGAACCGAGAGCGCTTTTTTCCCAGTTGCGCTCGTTCATCTCGCAAGCGATCGCCATCTGAACTTGAAAGCACTCAATCGCTTTTTGGTACTGTCCCAAATATTGGTAATTTGTCCCCTGTCCCCAAAAACCAGCTATTTGTAAAGTTCGATTTCCCGTTTCACGAGCAATTTCCACGAGTAACGAGAAATAAAAGAGCGATTCGTTAAATTTACTTAGCTGTAGGTAACAATTACCAATATTATAAAGTGCAACTTCTTGAGAAGCTTTTTCTTCTAACTGCTGAGACAATTCCCAAAGTAGATTGTAGTATTCCAACGCTTGCGAATACTCAAATAAACTCTCATGAGTAGCTCCTAATTGGCTTAGACAAGCCATTTGCGCTTTGAAGTCTTGAGAATGCCGACTAATTAACAACAATTCCAAGTAGTCGGATAACTGACTGCGAAGTTGCTTTGCATTCTTTTGCTGAGTCATTAGTAAATGTAATTTATTTTATATGACAATTAATTTTAGGTATCAAATACTACGTAAAAAGCGGCTGTGTCATGATGTGGTTAACTAACGATTGCAATAATAAACATAGCATTTTACCCGATGACAGTACAGTTTTTGTATGCTAACCGATGTCAAAATTATCTAGGCTTCGGCCAGTTTTGACAGGAAAAAAAGGTTAGCAATATCAAAATCATCCTTAGGGTACTTGCGTATAGTCGCTCTATACAACTGTCGGAGTAACTTTGTATTGGTAAAAATCCAGCTATGGAGCAACGCCTTTTTGTATTACTTGTGTAAAAATTGAAAAAGTTAGAGGTTATATAATATTAGGGTTAAAGCGCATATACTTGGGTTTTTTAATATTGAGTTGAGTGTAAATAAGTACTTTCAATACTGCAAAAGATAACATTTAATGTAAATTTAATATTTTCTTCGATATATGTATTGAAAATAACTTGTATTAATAATAGATAGCGTCAAAATTGTATTTAATTAGCTATGGTATAGCGTATATCTTAAATAAAGCAAGCCGGAATAAATGGGCTTTTATTCAGATACTAGAGCAATTTGTATTTACTAATTCATAATCATTATTAATTATATGCATTCAAATCAAGAATACAATATCGAAGAGAAAAGGTTATTTATTGACAACTTTAAAAATTGGGTTTGGTTGCTTGGGATTCCAACTTGGCTAATTGCGATCGCAGATAGAATCATAGCTGCTTTGGGAGATAATTCTTTCTCAAGTTTAGAAGTAATTCAATTAGTGATAACTTGCTTTTTCTGTGTAACTTGGCTTTACCTCAAACCAGAAGGTCAGGAATCAGAAAATGTTCGCAACCAAATATGCCTACATCGTAACTCCAATTTGCGGTTACGCCAGCGTCATATGATTAGCCAAGAATATATCTTACCTTTTCCCCATCTATGTCAGATATATCATTTACTCAATTTAAAACACCTAGAAACAATCCATAAATTTAGCCTTAATAGTTTAAAAGTTATCAAGATAACCGATTCGCAAGCTACAAACCAAGGGGGAATCATTAAGTTTCAAACAGCTTTAGAGTCTCCAATCAATGCACTGCGAATTTGGAGACAAGAACTAGTGGAAGTCGATTTGACTTTACACAACCCTTACACTGTCGAACTCAGCATTCCAGTTTATAATAACAAGCGAGTATCGGTAGTATTTAATGCTTTACCTTTGACTAGTCAAGAGCATTATTTCTTTATTGATATTTATAGTGACCTGGAATGGTTTAAACCTGTTTTACAAGTAATTTTGCATTTTGCGACTTGTTTAACACTTTTTGAGGATTTACCTTATTTAAGAAAACTCGCAGAACGCAATATCGAAAACTTATTTTACGCGAGTAAAGTATCTAACCACGACAGTATGTATTTGTATAATCGATTTATTGAACTGTATGGTTCTCAACAAAAACTACCCTTATTACCTCAGTCTTAAATTAATTAGAGAATTACTCGCTAATACTCATTTCTGCTGAAGAGGTATTTCAATCAAAAATTCGGTTCCTTTCTCTTGTTTGGAAATACATTTAATAATTCCACCGTGTTTTTCGACAATAATTTGATAGCTAATTGCCAATCCTAAACCGATTCCTTTCCCAACTTCCTTAGTAGTGAAAAAAGGGTCAAAAATTCGCGTTTTTACTTCTTCGGATATTCCCATACCATTATCTGCAATACGAATAATGACAGTCGGATTTTTCAAAGATTTTTCGGTTGAAATCAAAATTTTGGGAATATTTGAAAAATTATGTTTGGCTTTTTCCGCGAGTGCATCAATGGCATTGTTCAAAAGATGCATAAAAACCTGATTGAGTTGTCCAGCGTAGCACTCAATTAGAGGTAAATCGTCATATTGTTTGATGACTTGAATCCCCGGACAATTGATATGATTGAGGCGATGTTGCAAGATTAATAAAGTATTGTTAATTCCCTCGTGCAAATTAACGGGTTTCATCTCTGCTTCATCAAGACGCGAAAAATTACGTAGAGATAGGACAATATCGGAAATTCTTTCGGCTCCAATTCGCATCGATGATATAATTTTCGGCAAATCGACGGTTACGTATTCCAAATCAATTTCTTCAGCTTTGGTGTCAATTTCGCAGTTCGGCTGAGGATATTGTTTTTGATATATATTTAACAGTTCGATTAACTGTTGAGTGTAATTATTTGCATGGGATAAGTTACCGTAGATAAAATTGACAGGATTATTGATTTCGTGTGCGACACCTGCTACTAATTGTCCCAAACTTGACATTTTTTCGCTTTGAATTAATTGAGTTTGGGTTTGTTGTAAATCGTAGAGTGCTTGTCCTAGCTGCATCGCTTTCGTATTAGCGATATTTTCAGCGCTACGACTTTGTTCGTAAAGTTGCGCTTGTTGAATTGCGATCGCAGCTTGGTCTGCTAGCTGCTGCAATAATTCGATTTCATCATCGTACCACTTGCGAGGGGCTTGACACTGATGGGCAATTAGTAGTCCCCATAAGCTTTCACCCATGTTGATGGGGACAATTAAATTTGCCTGGACTTGCAAGCTTTCTAAAAATTCTCGATGGCAAGGACTTAACGAAACTGTGGCAACATTATTAATAGCCCGGATACCCCGAAAATAAAGCTGTCCGTATTCTTCAAGAAAACAATCGGCAGGTGCTTTAACAGATATAACCGACTTCCAACTACCACTAAGTTCTTCGACAACTACTTCTCCATCCAACTTATCGGATAGCTGATAAATCAATATCCGGTCGGCATTTAGTAGCTGGCGGACTTCACGGACGATTGTTTGTAAGGTAATTTTTAAATCTAAAGTACTACGTATTTGTTCGGAAACTAATTTGACTGCATTGGTCATTAATAGCGATTTTTCTAATTCCGTAGTTTGCTCGTTGACTTGTTGTTTGAGGTTTAGATTCAGTCCTTGCACTTGTTGATACATATGCTGCTGCTGAATTGCCATTGAGAAATGGTAACAGAGCGTTTGTGCTAACGATATATCTTCGGGCTGCCATTCAGGTGCTTGCCCATTTCTTTGTTCGCACCAAGTTTCAAAGGAAATCTGAGGTAGCTGTTGTAAAGTATTTTGTTCGCGTTGTCCTGCCCATAAAACTTTGGTGTCATATTCTTTACGAAAGACACTGATAACACCAAGTAAGTTTTGGTGATAGCCAAGCGGCATTATCAAAAGTCCGCGAATCTGGGTAGCTTTAAATGCAGTTGCTAAAACTCGCAATTGCGGTTCTTTATAAAGGTCGCTAATTGCCCAAACGCTATCTCTTCTAAACTCTGACATCCAGTGCTGCCAAAAAGGATGTTGTTCGAGAATGCTATTTTGAAACGGTTCGGGTAATGTCGGCTGTACTCCCCAACTGTATAACTCGCCTGTTGCTTCAATGTATATTCTGCCACCACATCCCCCTAATGCCTCGACTGTAGTCTCTAAAGCTGCTTGGAGTTGGATTGTTGGCAGCGAATGCAACTGCGCGATCGCACCGTTAATTATTGATTGTCGGTTTTTCTCCGCACAAATTTGTGCGAATAGATTACTCTGCGCGATCGCAATCGATAATTGGTCTGTAATTTGCTGCAAAGTCCGCAATTCGCGCTTCAATATTGTTCGCGGTTGGCTATGGTGCGATACCAACAATCCCCATAATTGCGGCTGCGATAATACATCGGTCGCGTCTTGGTATACAAGCGGCAACACTAGCGAGGATTGTACACCCATTGACTTCAAGTATTCAATGTGGCAGGGGTCTACGAGACGATACTGGATATTATCATTTGGCAGCAATTCGCCACTATTAGTACAATCAAGCGGTGATAGCCCGATTTTTCGACTGGCAACATCTACTATTGAACGCTGTCTAGCTTTGAGAAACATCTCTCTTGCTGATGCGGGGATATCATCGCTAGGAAAGTGCAACCCCAATAAAGATGGTAAACGTTTGTCTTGAATTGACTCAGCAATCACTTCACCGCTTTCATCGCGGTCAAACCGATATATTATAACCCGGTCGGTAGCCAAATATGAGCGAACTTCAATAACTGTCGCTGCGAGTATTTCTTGGAGTTTTTCAGTTTGCCGAATTCGGTTGACAGTGCGATACAGCAAACTCTCTGCTTCGATTGCTTGCAACGCGATGCTAGGATTATCGGTAGTTTTCATTACTTTACATTTACTTAAAATTTTGTATAAAATCATTCTTAATTTTAATCTTAAGTAAAGTCTGTGCCAGCCCAGAAAATGCTGATTTTTTAACCTTGTTATTTATAACGATTATTATTAATTGTATAAATTCCAGTCAAACTGGGTATTTAAATTGACAAATACTTGGAAAGCGAGTATAGATGCTTTGAATCAATTTACTTAAATTCGCGTGTTTTTGAAAAAAGTAAGATATTTGAGGTTTGATTAGGAAGTAAATTTTCGAGTTTGGAACGCACGGACATCAAAATTTTGCCAAGCTGATTTTGACCGCTTTTATCTGCACCGCAACCCCAAAAGTAATCGCATGGAGATTCTTCCACAAGCAAATGGTCTTTAGTACCCAGAAGAACTTCGCGAATATCGGTATGGGTGAGAAACTTTTGAAATACAGCGAGTTGCATTACTTGAGTTTTGACTGCATCCCAGTCGGAACGAAGAGTGCGGCTGCGATCGCGTCCTAATGCTGCTGCTTGTTCGGGTGTCGTTGCTGCATAAATCAGCGGTATCACCGACTCATCAACACTACCGACAAACTTTTGCGCTTGATAAAAATGTTCAACTGTTGCCCAATGAACCCCTTCGATTTCAATTGGGTGGGGAGAAAAATTAGAAAAGCAGCCGTAAGCGTCGCAAGCTTTGTAAAAATAAATTGTCATTTGGATAATATATTGGTAAAAATTGGTAAAAATTTGCCTTTGTATATTAATTACTATCATGCCTGCAAGCGGTAACAAAAAGTATTTGCCTCTAGACAGAAGATTATTCTCTGACAACAGCTTTATTCTTGAATGCAAACCTGTCTTCGAGGATGATTATGCAGGCAAAACAGCATATAGGTAAAAGTGCCGCTGCTTTAATTGCACCTGGGCTTTTTTTAGGAATTGGTTTTAGCGGCTTTTTAGATGGGATTGTGCTGCATCAGATTCTCCAATGGCATCACATGTTAAGCTCGGTCAAACCAACCTTTACAATTCCCAACATTGATTTGAACATGGTATGGGATGGTTTATTCCATGTTTTTGATTTAATTATGACAGTAACCGGAGTAATTTTACTATGGCGTGTAGGGGGACGGGATGATGTTGCTTGGTCATCGCATACTTTTTTTGGTTCGATGTTAATGGGTGCTGGCTTATTCGATGTTGTCGAAGGAATAATTGACCATCAAATCCTGGGTATTCACCACGTCAAACCCGGAGTAAATCAACTTGCTTGGGATATGGGATTTTTAGCTTTTGGTGCATTGCTAATTGTGATTGGCAGAGTAGTACAAAAGTATGAGCAGCAAGTGTAAGTAGGTCGTAGTTGTCAGTTGTCAGTTGTCAAAGGCATTGGATTTAAAGCATCTTTACAAGTCGTAACTAACAGGTGTGTTTATTCCCACTTACTTACTCAGGTGTAAAGTGTAACTGAGATACGAGAATCCCGACAACTTTTACGAAGTCGGGATTCTAGATTATGGGCTAATGCGCGAATTTTTAATTTTGAATTGTCCGCAAGCGAGTGACTATTGTTCTTAATCAATTCTTCCAAATTATTCTGTAGGCGTACTCGTTACTCTCCAACAGTTTCTTATGCCAGTTTTTCAGCGATCGCTTGTCTAATAAATTCCTTATAATCAGCAATAGAAAGTAATTTTTGTTTCATACTCTTACTAATTCGTAATTGTAAATGTTCTGTTAGTGCTTCTTGTCCTCCTTTCGTAAATCGATGATTTACTAAAGCTGGATTACCACCTAGTCTGCCTTTTCCCATAAAACTAATTCACGTCATCTACTTCAATATAGCCTGTATACACAGATTGAAGATGCCTATCGTACAAGAAAAAACAAGATTGATTAGTAGTACATTTAGTTGTGTTGATGAGGTATAGGCACGACGAAACAATTTAACAATTACCTATCCTACGGATTACGGGACACTATGATTAGTTAACAGAATAAAACCGTAAATTTTGCGCTCATAATGACAAAGCTACCGCTAACCACATGAATTACTTTTGAACATATGGCAGACGTAATTAATATATATTGCCGACGCAAAGTCTGCCGGGGGGAGTATCCAGGTGGCTCGCTTTGCGTTTTTGTGCTTTGATCCTTCATTCTCTCATTTAAAGTGGATGGAAGAAGTGGTTCATCCGAAACACAAATGAGTGATTTTCTGTCTCTCCAGATGTACGGAGTTTTTTCAAAAATCAAATACTAGTCCTATACTTCCCAAAAATCTACATTTAGTTAGACTCACTATACCTTTAGATAGATGCGGAATTTACCTAAATTTTTTGATAATGCACAGTATATTACTTGTCTAAAATTTAAACTGCAATTTTGGCGATCGCTGTATAGGTAAACTAAAGGTTTGCTGTTTAAATAGCAAAAAAGTACCGTTATCCGCTACCACTTTTAACTAATGATGCAGTGCTTATCACCCCTTTTACCAAGAATTCGTCAAAAAAAAATCGCCGCAGCATCAGGGCAAACGCATCTAAATTAGTCTTGACAAAAGACTTAGTTAATGCATGAAGGTAATAGTGAGGATTTATAATTTGATTGATTTTCCAAGGTCAAAGCCATCGCTTAAAGTCTTATCAATAAGCTGGGATTAATGCGATTGTTTTGAAGCTTATTGAAATTGAAACGTCCTTATTGACAAGATGCGTTTGCCCTGGCCGCAGCATACCCTTATAAAAAACTAATGGAAAATAAACTATGCTGAAAAAAATATCAATTGTCATAGCAGGAACCGTCTTGATGACTTTCGGGATGGGAGCTTCTGTAAAAGCAGCAAGCTTTAACTATGAGGTCTTAGCGAGTGGTCTTGATAGTCCAAGGGGAATCACCTTTGGTACTGATGGCGCTTTATACGTTACAGAAGCGGGAAGAGGTGGCGCAGGACCATGCATTCCATCACCAGCTGGCTCGGTATCGAGCGGTCCTTGTTATGGTGAAACTGGTGCCATAACACGCATTGTGAACGGTATATCGCAGCGTGTTGTTACAGGTTTACCGTCCCTAGCATCAACACGTGAGGGTGTTGTTGCCTACGGTATTCAAGACATAGCATTTGATTCGACTGGAAATCCTTATGCTATCATCGGTTACGCTGGCGATCCCAACCTACGCAGTAGTGTAATAGGTAATTCTGACTTTGCACAACTTTTCGCCATTAATAATTTGAACGGAGGCGCTTCATTAACAAGATTGGCTGACCTAGGAGCCTATGAAGCCGCTAACAATCCTGATAATGATGACGTTGTTACTAACCCCTATGCTTTCCTAATTCAAGATGGCAAGGCTTTTATTGTAGATGCAGGAGCAAACGACCTTTTAAATGTAGCCCTTGATGGAAGTGGATTGGCAGTACAGTCTGTATTTAGTAAGCGCTTGATTACAAATCCCGCGAGCGGTGCTAATGTTCCCCTACAATCAGTACCTACCTCTATTGCCATTGGTCCTGATAAAGCCCTTTATGTAGGTGAATTTACAGGAGCTCCTTATCCAGCAGGTCAGGCGCGTATTTATCGAATTAACTCTAATAATCAGCCAGAAGTTTATCTTGATGGCTTCACAAACATTAATGATTTGGCTTTCGATTCTAAAGGCAACTTATACGTCTTAGAATTTTCGGCTAACCAAATAACAGATCCAAGACGAATTATCGGTGATTTAATCCGCGTTGACAGTAATGGAACTCGCACAAAAATAGCTGATGGACTCGTCACTCCTACAGCCTTGGCGCTTGGCTCTGATGGTGCGATTTATGTCGCAAATAAAGGCTATAGATTTGGAGAAGGGGAAATCCTGCGGATTGTGCCTAATGATAACTCAACTTCGGTTCCTGAACCGACTTTGACACTAGGTGTGTTAGCTTTTGGTGTTTGTGGCTTGCTTTCGCCGCTAATACGTAGAAATCAGCGTGCGTAGGTAGCGTTGATGCCCGCCATCCCTTAAATTCCAACCTTAAGGCGAACTGCCTTTTTCACCTGTAAATTTGTTAAACCTGCTACTTGCTGACTGTCTTTTGCATCTAGACGAATTTTAACTTCCACTACTCCTTAAAATTAGTTGCTAAATCAAAACTTTGGGGGTGATGCAAGCATAGGCTAAAACATCACCCGCATTGAAGCAAATAAGGACTTTTGTCAATTAATCAGAAATAGAAACTGGAACCCTTGGCAGTTTTTTGCTATTTAACTGTTGGTCACTAAAACTCTGAGTTTCTACCTCTACAATTGTATCCTCTATCCAAGGCTGTAGTTCAGGTCGATATCGGTAGTTGTTGAACTCTTGGCGCATTTTTGCTACCTGGCTATTAGTCGGTACACCTCTAGTCTTAAACCAGTAGGAGAGCGCACTTAAACTAAAATTGGCTGATGAGGACAACAAGCTGAAGACATTGTAGAGATTTCGCCGAGCCAACACACCCATTAGACCAAAGCCTTTCCACTGGAATACTATGTACCAGATGGCAAGGTAAAAGTAGGCATATGTCAGACTCGCAAAAATATTATGCCGCTTGGGTTCAAGCTTTGCGTTTTCTAGATAATTGCCAAAGTGCTTAATCGGCGAGTAACGTCCAAGTAATTGATCGGCTCGGTAGGCATCCATCAACCCAATGTTGGCACCGAGATCAACTAGCTTGTTAAACTGCTCGTATACGTCAGAAATGACTCTTTTGCCAACACCAGCACCCTTCAAGTACGCACGAATATACTCTGGGTCTAAAAACCATTTGCCCACGTACATAGGTAGAATCAACCCGAAGAACCACATGTACTCAAAGTAAATGCGCCAACTCATGATACTGGCATGGCCAAGATGCTTGGCGTGATTTTTCATGGCGTGGTTAACCGTGCGCGTATAAACAAGAATGAAGCTGTTATAGAGAGCGCGTTTCTCCTCAGCGTCAGGTTCACCAGCCAGTTTAGCGCGAATGATTTCAGTTACACTTTCAATCTCAAACGAGATCATTGTTGTCCCCAAAGAATAGAAGGCATCGAAAATGCAAGCCGCATCGCCGAGTACATACCAGTTATCTGGGGAGAACATAACTTTGCTACTGTGGGCAAGTCTTGGTAAGTAGTGAAAGTCAACATTCTCACCACTGGTAAGCAATTTGTAGAGGTTGGTGTGATTTGCCTTCAAAAAGGCATAGAACTTGTCCTGGGTATTAATCTCTTGAGCGGGAATCACATCATGGTGCTGGATAATGCCAATTGATATTTCCTGAGTGTCCTTATCTGTGGGAATCATCCATATCCAGTGACCACAACCAAACCAGTGATTGGTGGCATAGTAGCTGCTGCAAGTAGCACCGAATGGGTCATAACCGTTGTGGAAGATGGTTCGGTCTACATATTTGACGCGCACCCAAGCTGAACCGGTGTTTATTCCAAAGAGATTCTCTGGACCAAATAATAGGTTATCTGTCTTATGTCCGATAATAAACTTGCGCCCCGATCCATCAATGACATGTTTGGCCTTCAGTTCGATGTCCTCGTTGCCCAGCTTGACCTTGACTGTTTTTAGGGCATCCCTTGGGGTCAAATCTACATCAACGACGCGACCGTTGTAGTAAACAGCACCCATTTCTTTGTTCATCCTCAGTAAATCCCGCTCAAATTTAGCGCGGTTCATTTGAAAAGTTTGAATGGGTGAGCGTCGATTTGACCAAACATGGTAATGATCGTCGGTTGTCTCTGTTTTCGTTGGGTCTTTAGCCCAGTGAAAGTTCAGCCCAGACTTTGGCGGATGATTTTCGATTAAGTACTCATGCAGACCCAATTCCTTAGACACAAAGAGCGTGGCAATTTCGACCATTGACTCACCAAGTTTGAGGTCTTTGTCTGTACGCTCTTCTGGGCGAGGGTCAATGAGAGCAATTCGGATATTTGGGATTTTAAGTAAGAGGTGTCGAGCTTGACAAACTCCTGCAAAGCCTGCACCCATAATGACGACATCGTATTCTAACTGTTGAGTAGTATGCATGTATACTCCACTTTTAATTTGTTACAATCAATTCGATTTTTTAAGTCAGTATGAAACGCTTAAATTTGTAGGTATCCTACGTTATACAACCTCGCGCTTTGGCTGCAATTCTGCTTGATATCGGTAATTTTTGAACTCCTGCCGCATTTTAGCCACTTCACTATTAGTAGGCATATTTTTAGTCTCTTGCAAGTAAGCCCTCTCGCTTGCAGCAGCATCTAATGCTCCCTTCAACAAACTGAAGAAGTTGTAGAGGTGGTGTGGAGCCAGCACGCTCAAAAGACCAAAGCCTTTCGACTGGAACTCCATGTACCAAATAGCAGTATAAAAGTAAGTATATCTTAAGCTGGCAAAAACGTTGCAATGCTTGGGTTCAAATTTTGTGTTCTCCAAGTAGTCGCCCTGAGGCTTAACCGGAGTGTAGTTTCCAAACAATTGATCGGCTCGGTAAATATCCATCAACCCAATGTTGGCATCTCGGTCTACTAATTTGTTAAATTGCTCGTATATGTCAGAAATCACTCTTTGTCTACTAGGAGCTTTTTTCAAATACGTGCGAATATACTTCGGGTCTAAAAACCATTTGCCTACATATATTGGCAAAGTTAACCCCAAAATCCACATATGCTCTAAGTAGATGCGCCAACTCATAACGCTGGCGTGACCAAGCTGCTGGGCACGATGTTTCATTAGATGGTTGACCTCGTGCGCATAAGCGATACAGAAGTCGTTATAAGTAGAGCGCTTCTCCTCAGCATCAGGTTCGTTGGCTAGTTTGGCACGGATAATTTCTGTAATGCTCTCAACGGCAAATGAAATCATCGTTGTCCCTGAAGAATAGAAAATATCGAAAGAGCAAGCTGCATCACCAAGCACATACCAGTTGTCCGTGGAGAATATAACTTTGCTGGTGTGAGTAATTTTTGGCAAGTAATGAAAATCAACATTTTCACCACTACTCAACAACTTATACAAGTTGGTGTGATTTGCCTTCAAGAAGGCGTAGAATTTTTCCTGAGTGTTGATGTCTTGAGCAGGAATCACATTATGGTAGTGAATGACACCAATGGAAATTTCCTGACTGTACTTGTCTGTAGGAACCATCCACAGCCAGTGACCATAGCCAAACCAATTATTGGCGGCATAGTAATGGCTGCAAGTTGCACTAAATGGGTCATAACCATTGTGGAAAATGTTACGATCTACATGTTTGACACGTACCCAAGCTGAACCAGTGTTCGCTCCATTGAGATTTTCTGGTTCAAACAAAAGGTTGTTTTTCTTGCGTCCGATAATAAACTTGCGACCTGCCCCATCAATTATATGTTTGGCTTTCAGTTCGATGTTATCGTCGTCTAATTGGACTTTAACTGTTTTTAGGGCATCACCTGGGGTCAAATCTATATCAATTATACGACCTCTATAAAAGTCGGTGCCCATCTCTTGGTTCATATGAAGCAAGTCTTGCTCAAATCTGGCGCTGTTTATTTGAGTGGAATCAAGTTCAGGTTGTCGATTGCACCAAATGTGATAGTAGTCATCTGTAGTCTCTGTTTTAGTTGGGTCTTTCGGCCAGTGGAAATTGGAGGCAACTTTAGGTAGATGATTTTCAACTACATAATCATAAAGACCCAGTTCTTTACAAAGAAAGAGTGTGCCAATTTCAATCATTGACTCGCCAGCTTTAAAATCCTCTTCTAAGTCTTCTTCGATACGAGGGTCAATAAGGGCTACTCGAATATTTGGAATTTTAAGCAAGAGATGTCGGACTTGGCAGTTAGCAGCAAATCCTGTGCCCATTACTATAACGTCATATTCAGATAGTTGAGTATCATACATAATTTATAACTCCATTTCTAACAGATTCAGTTTTTGTTGCAAAACTGTTGGTTAGTTTTTAATGTTTGGTCGCTATTACTTAAATCAGCTAGGCATTTTGCACAACCAGTGCGACCATTCTTTCAGTACCTCGGATCGGCGCAATTGGAAAGGTGAGGACTTTAAGCTGAGTACCATAAACTGCCTCCTCAAACAAAACACAATCTCCCCCTGTTTGGGCAATAGCCAAATCGATATTATAAGCATTGGTGGCTTTACGCAGGGCTTCTATCGCCGCCCAGATGCGCGTACCTGCCCGATCCACCGAGTCGTTAACAGCAAGCAACTGATGCATCAACGGCTTCCGATCGTAGCTTAACAAAGCAGTCCATTCTTGCCACGTTCTGTGCGTCAGGGGGGCAATATCACAACCTTGGAGTCCGTAGCCAGCGACACATAGACAAACATGGTCGTCATGGGAAAGGGAGACGTTAACGGCTTCCCCTTCTAGACCCTCAATTACTGGTTTGCCTGAATTAAGCCATCTGATCTGAACCTGTTGAAGACCTGCATTTTGCAGGGGCATTGAACCCAATTTAGTAACTGCCGCGATTGTCCTTAAGAATATAGGCAGTTCTCGTTGGTGGCGTTCTACAGCAGATAGCCCATGTAAGCCTGGAAGATAGTCCAGTGAAACTTCTGGCACAGTTATCTTGAAGTCATCAGCCCAGCGAGTCAGTTGACTGCGGAGGCTCTGTTCATCTCGTTGACTGGGATCGGCCAGTTCTTCAACCGTGGGATGATCCTCTCGATGCTCCAGAATCTTTAACTGGTAACCTTCAAGCCTTTCTATGACCCGCCCATCTTCGTCAAGGGCAAAGACTGTACTGCGATACTGTTGATCGTGCCGACCTTCAAGGATGGCTATTCCGACACATTTGCTTGGGACATCTCCATTTGGTCGATAGAGTTCAATACTATCGATGCGGATAGGGAGGCTAATGTCTTGTGGAATGATAAGCTGTACAGCCTGGAGCAGCGAGTCTCGGAAAAACGGATCTCCAAGTAGTAAAGGTGCTGAAATGCTTTCAGCAAAGCTGTCTTGACTTGTGGAAGAGGATGAGCGCATTTCTGTGCTGAAGACACACTGGTTAGCGTTGAGAGTGTAAACTTGCTGTAGGCGTTGGAAATGAGGACCTTGGAATAGCAACCAACTATACAAATCTTCCTGGGGCTGAATATCCAAAGGGGTCTCTGGGAGTTCGATACTAGCTCTGGGCACATCGCTATCTATATTCAGGACAAAGCTTGCCGAGAAATGATCTATGGAGAAGCCTGTCTGCTCTGTTCTAATGCCCGCACGTACCCGTTTAGTAGCATCAGACCAGTCTTCAATCACCTCTGCATGAATTTCGATGTCCACGCCCTTTGCAGGGTCTACCACGATCGGTCGCTCAAGGCGGACATCTTCAATACGCAGCGCCTCGAAGTGGGATCGACCTGTGGCGTAGGCAACAGCCTGAGCCATAGCCTCCAGACCAAACACAGTTGGAAACAGGTACGACCCTCTGTAGACGTGATCCTGGACGTACAGATCCTGCTCTAAGCTAAGGTGAACGCGCGAGATAACTTCCACGCCAGGTTCGACGTACAGGATCTGCTCTAAAAACCTTGATGCAGCTGGCAGCGGGCAAAGCTCTGGTAACCATGTATCAACTTTGACCCTTCCCGCAACCGCGACTTGGCGATCGCCAGGGTCGTTCAGCATCAAATTAAGGAATCGACGCACTCCCTCTTCTTTGGAGATGGAATAAAGACCAAGCTTAACTAGAGCCGGAATACTACCCATGCGTATCCCCATGCCAACCTCTTCCCACACAGTGAAAGCAATGGAAAGAACGGATGTTTCTGGATGTTCTGCCTCAAAGCGGCGCAAAATTAGATCCAGTGCTTCATTTGAGAAGGCGTACCAAGCATTACCTGGAACACCAATAATGCCAATCAGCGATGCGAAGCCCACAAACAGTTTTGGTGGATCGTCTTTCAACGCATTGCAAAGATTCAGAGCGCCAAGGACTTTAGGTGCAATTTCCGCACGCGCTGCCTGTGCAGAGACCTGGTCTACCCTTCTCGGCTTATTTTGTCCAGCCCCGTGGATCACCCCTGCGATCTTGCCCATCTCTTGGTGTATCTGCTGAATCAGAGCGGTAACAGCTTCTGCGTTAGTAACGTCGCACCGATAGTATCGGCAAGTTAGCCCTGCGTTTTTGAAGCTTTCAAGAGTGCTAATAAGCTCGTCCTCGTTGCCTGTAGTAGCCCCTTGCGGGTAGGGTGAACTGCCAACTAGCGCCATGCGTACACCTGTTGCTTGGGCAAAGGCAAGGGCACAGGTGGCAGTGATGCCTTTAGCACCACCAGTTACCAAAATAACATCATCTGACGACCATGAAATGGGTCTTCTTTGGTAGGTTTCTGGATGCTGCAAAACTGGCCGGGGAATACGTCGAGTCAGATCTGAATCATAGCCTGCTGCTACGTAAGTCTCAGGTGTGGAGAGTTCATTACTCACACGCTTTGCTAGTGCAGCAGGATTGACATCTACAGAAAAATCGATCGCCCGGACTTTTAAATCGGGTCGCTCGAAATGGATACTGGCTGCAAAGGCTTTTGCACAGCATTGCTCGATATTAGCTATCTGTGGTTGCTTGCCAAAATATCCACCACCAAACTGAACAAAAGCCAAGGCAACAGACTGGTGCGGTTTGCTTGACACAGGTATGAGTGCTGCCGCTGTGTGTAGTCGCTTGATGCTTTCTTGCAAGCGAACTTCTGATGATAAGTTTCCAGTCGGTATTTGGGGAAGAAATGCAATAAAGTAAGAGAAATCAACGCTGTCAGCCAGCGGTTGCTCGTATACTTCAGCAAAAAGCTTGATTTGAACGCGGGCACCTCGGCTTTGGAGTTCTTTGTGCAGTGCCTCTGCCACGCTTGCCTGCTTTGAAGTGCAGAGAATCAGTACATTTTCTGTTTGCCACTGGTTTTGTTGGCGTTGGGTAGGAGTTGCTTGAGCTTCCTCGGCTACATACTGGACAATAAAGTTACGCGCCCAAGAATTTTCCTCAAGGCTAGTCAAACTTGCGGGTTTAGTTGCTAGGATTGCTTTACTGTTGGTGGTTTTGGGTGTACTCGAAGCTAACTGCTCTGGCTGATTTAGGATGCTTCCTTCTTGACAAAGCTGCTGTAGAGCGTCTGCAACCTCTGTTAATGTGGCATTGGCAAATTTTGAAGGGTCAAGCCGCCCAGCCACTCCCGCACACTTGGCTGCTTCTGCAACGAACTCCCCTGCTTTAATTGAGTCAAGATTCAAATCGGTGAGCAGACGCAAGTCTAGAGATAAGGTTTCTCGTGGAAAACCGGTACGTTGTTCTACCAGTTCCAGCAAAATATTAGGTATTAATACTGAAGCTTTGGCTGCGTGATTAGGTACTGTTACCTCCGGTGCGATCGCTTCAACGTCTTCTTTCTTATTCGCTATAGCTGCACGAATAACCTTAGCAACTGCTTGTAGTGGGGCATTGGCTAAAGAAGATGGATCGATCTCACCTGCTACACCACATTCTTTTGCAACGGTGGCAACTAGTTCACCAGCCTTAATAGAGTCTAAGTTCAAATCGTCGAGCAGTCGTGCTTGCAACGTGATACTTTCTCGCGGATATCCTGTGCGTTGCACAACCCGATCAATTAAGAGTTCCTCAATAATCTCAGTTTTCTTAAAGTTCCTGCGAGCTTCAACTGTTGTTTTTGGTTTTGCTTCGTCAGCGATGGGAGGAGTCGGTACACGACTCTCTTGAATTGTTACATTATTGTTGTTTACGGCATTATTATCGGAAACTGGGAGGAATGGCAGAGTTTGCAAATCTGCTCTAATTACCTCAGCTAGAAACTTCCCTCTTTGAGAGAGGTAATCAAACACAGCCTGAGATACAACCTGCGGAGAAACACTAGATCCATTAGTGGGTATTGACCCAGCCAAGTCTTGAGAGGATGATAATTCAAGGGATGGAGTGATAGCAGAAACCTGGAATTGGTGTTCGCAGGGGTTCTCAATGAAAATCCGATCTGACGCTGGCACAAATGGACGCACAAGACGTTTGTGGTAAAGCGCTTCCCATTTGATTTCGCCACCGTGGACAAAAAGGTTGGCCAACACAGTATTCAAATCCCGATCCAATCCAGGTTTCGATTCAATAGGAAGACATACCGAACCGCTCGGTTCAGTAATATCTCTCACCAGGTTGGAAAGAACTTTTCCAGGACCTACCTCTATGAGCAAATCACATTCCTGCGCGAGTTTTTTGACCACAGCAATAAAGTTCACTTGCGCTTTGACTTGATGTGCAAAATGCTCGCGTAGTTTAATCCCGCGCTTTACTTGCTGTCCATCCACGCATGAAAATAGCTTTATGGCTGTTTCCTCAAGCAGTTCAGGAACCGGTGCATACTTTTTCAAATGCTCAGCTGCTGCTGAAACCAATTGAGAATGAAACGCATTGGAAACTGGAATTTGATACGTCCGGATTCCATTAGAGAAGGCAAGTTCGATGGCTTCTTGAATGCTTGTCCGCTCGCCGGATATCACTACTTGGTTTGGACTATTAATATTTGCCACAACTGCATAGCCACTAACTTGCTTCAAGAGTTCAAGAGCCGTTTCTTGTGAGCAGGCTAAACTAGCCATAGTTCCTGCTTCGTTTGCAGGTGCAGACATGGCTTGTCCTCGAAAAGCAGCTAAACCCAGCAAAGCTTTATCATCAAAGGCGCCTGCGGCTCGAAAAGCAGTGAGTTCGCCGAGACTGTGCCCCGCCACTGCAACAGGCTTGATGCCAAGGTTTGCAAGTCTACCAGTCCAAAGTAGGGAAGTCAGGCAGATAGCAGGTTGAGCAACTTCTGTTTGTGCCAATGCAGCTGACCATGCCTCGATTTGCTCTGCATCAACAGCTCGATCCAGTGGACGGAACATAAATTGGCTAACTGCTTGCGCTCCCATATCGTGCAGCCAGTTATCAGCTTGCTCTACAAGTTCGCAAGCACAGCTATAGCGCTCAACAAGTGTGCGTCCCATATTCAACTGCTGCGACCCTTGACCAGGAAACAGAAAACCAACTCGACTTCGGGAAACTGCGTTTCCAATCCAGATATTTTTATCGGGACTAATCGCTACTTCACCTTTGGCAGGAGACTTTTCGTCCAGTATCTTCTCAACTTGCTTGAGACTGTTAATCAGTTCATCAGGTGTGTCAGCAATGACAGCTGCCCGAACGGTCAATTTTGTATCCAATTCTTGAGTCAGCTGCGCTGCCAAATCGACAAGTTCGCCCACACTGATTCCTTCTGCAATACTTATTACAGCCTGCGTGCGTTGAAGCAATGCCGGAATAGACTCTGCACTGAACACAAACAGTTCTGTATCCTGTTTAGAGACAAGCATTGCACGCTCTTCAATAGACGTTTCGAGATGAGAAGAGGGACTATCACCGGACTCAAGGGTCACATGGCAGTTAATGCCGCCAAATCCCATAGCAGAAACACCAGCTCGGAGAGTCTCTGTTTTGCTTCTGAGTTCTCCTTGAAGGATTGGGTAAACACAGCGACCGGAAGTCTCAAATATTCTATTAGGTTCCTTACAGCCAGCCGTCGGTGGCAGAATTCGACGATTGACGGCCATAACAGCTTTGATGAACCCTCCTATGCCAGCCGCCGCTTTAGTGTGACCAACTATTGATTTGAAGGAGGTGATACCACAGGTGCGGGCAGCCACCTCTCCATCAGAACCCATCGCCAGTCCAATGGCTTCCAGCTCTGTCCGATCGCCTACAGGTGTGCCCGTACCATGCCCCTCAATAAAATCAACATCGCTCATACTGTAACCAGCCCGAGTATACGCTCGCTCTAGAGCGAGCGCCTGACCCTCATGCTTAGGTGCAGTAACGCTGCCCCTTCCATCAGAAGAGATACCCCAACCGCGCAGCACTGCATACACATAGTTGCCATCTCGGCGAGCATCCTCCAAACGCTTCAAGACAACAAAACCACAACCTTCACCTGGAATAAAACCGCTGGCCTTTTGGTCGTAGACCGTCATCTCCTGGCCAGTGAGCGCACCCATTTTGGCAAATCCAACTATTTCAAAAGGATCTAAACTGACATCTACGCCCCCAGCAAGTGCCAAATCCAAATCGTTATTAGCTAAGGCTGTAGCGGCGGTAGCAACTGCGATCAGTGAAGCAGAACAAGCGCCGTCCACTACATATCCGCCACCGTTAAAGTCAAGAAAGTTGCAGATTCTCCCAGCAATGGTGTTGGAAAGGCATCCAGCCAGGGAATCCTCAGTTATCGGTTGGAATACCGACTTGTAGTACTCCTCCGTAGTCTCTACCAATTCATTAACCAACTGTAATGGCAGCCCTCTTGCCTCTGCTGCTGCACGCATTGCCCGTCGAACAAAGGGCCAGCGCAAGCGCATCATGTTCGACCGCATTTGCTCCCCAGTCAGCGTGTTGCCAAGCAATACACCTGAACGCTGGGTAACAACGTTTCCACGTGCGTACCCAGCATCTTCTAAAGCCCTCAGTGCGACTTCAAGTGCCAGCCAATGGACGATATCTGCAGATTCAACAGTTCCTTTTGGAAGGCGTTTACTGACCCAGTCAAACTTAAAACCATCAATGACAGCGGCACGAGTTCCGTAGGTCTTTTCAAATGCAGTGGGATCTGGATCGTGGTACTCAGAAAGCGGCAGTCGCTGCTCTGGTATTCGTCGAAATTGAATCCGCCTTGCAAGAATGTTTTCCCAAAGCTGTGGTAAAGTATAAGCGCCAGGATACCAACAACCCATTCCGATGACCGCGATAGCAGGATTAGACATTAGATGCTCCACTGTGTTCAATAAGGCTTCGCGTTCAATTCTGTCCATCTGTATCGCTATAGATGGGGATTCTAGCTCTACAATGCAATTGTATAATACCAAAGAACTCAAAGCTTAACCTGAGTTTTCGGCAACTACAGTTTTATCCTAATATAACTAAAATTTTTACAAAACTATAAATATTTTTGATATTTTTTATTATTAGTAATAATACCATAAATAAGCAACACTTTTGTAGCTTTGGATAGATGATTGCCGCTAGCAAGACTGCACTTGGGCTTGCGTTCCTTCTGTCTCGGAGGCAAAACTCGCAGTGCAAGGTTATCGGTCTGACCTCGCCGAGAAACCTGCCATTCGTTGAAAGTCTGGGATATTATAGCCAGGTGGTTACCTACTAACAGATCCAATTGTTGCCCAGTCATTTACCTATAGTATATGTGGATATAGTCGGTGATGGAAAGGTGTTGAACACTCTCCATTATTACTTTCAGTCTAATGGAATGGACTGTTGAAAATCAGCATCCTTGACACCTGTCCTTTCCCAAGGTACTTCTATTTTGCTCTTGAAGGGTTGGTTTTTAGCACGTCTCATATTGAGAGATGTTGGCAGTGGGCAAATCTATACCAGAAATTTTCTCATGAATTGGCAGGGGTTCTTCCTCCACTTTGGATACTGTAGACAGTTTGCTCAATACTATAAGTAGATTACCACATTTCGATATTAGTGGGATAAGTTCTAGTTTCAAATTGTTGTTTATCCCGATCTAACAATCTATCAGCCTCCTTTTTGCTTGCATCCAAGGAAAGCGCTAACACCATTCCTTTATCCAACGGGGCGAGACTCAATAAAGGGGTGGAAGCGAAGTTGCGATGAGCAGCGCGAATAACACATGACTGAGCTTGTGGATACGCATAAAATAACACCTAAGGATGCGATAACTCTAATTCTCTAATGCTTTATATTTATTACGCATTTTAACTTATGCATCTTGAGTAAATTTTACGTAAACTTCCTTTTTTGAGGTTGAGCATGTCCAGTGCTAGGGTAGGACATGGAGTTAAGAGGGTTCGAGAAAATTCTTGCGTAATACCATTTCACAAAAATCATGATACATAAGAATAGTCGTAGGGCACGGCAATGCCGTACCCCTACCTGACACATTTGTATCAACAATAAAGTGAAATGGTATAAGTCCTACAATTGATGATTAAGGGCGCTTGGATTACCCACCCTACATAATTTATTCCTTACTCCTTCCTTTTCCCCCTCTTAATTATGTCTACATCGTATGAATGAAAAAACAAATTGGGGTTGGCAGTTTTACCTGTTTCAAAAACAAGCTGGAGAATGGATCGAGTATCAATTATCGCGCTTTGAAGGTGTAGTTCCGAACTTACCCCCAGGATGGAAAATTAGTAAGTGGTTTTTAGATTTACTCACATTTGTGTTTTGGGTAGTAGTTGGGTTATTTTCGATATGGCTAATTTGGCGATTGTGGAAAGAATTTAATCCCTACTTATTTGCTTGGTTAAATGAGATTCAGGACTCAAGTAACGCGAATGTAAAAACCGCAAAGAAAGACTTATCATCAGAGGTAATGCTTGCTTTGTCGCACGAACTTTACCGTCAAGGTAACTACCGCGAAGCCTGTCGGTGCTTATATTTAACACTCTTGCAACTACTCCACGAAAAAGCTATATTGCCAAGTAAATCAAGCCGAACCGATGGAGAATATTTGCAGCTACTGAAATTATCTGCAACATCAATGCCACCCTATGAGACTTTGATAACTACCCACGAACAAATATGCTTTGATGACATGGAAGTAGTGCAGGAAAATTACGAACAATGCCGTCAAGCTTATCGGGAAATCGCACAGGAGTAAGATGAGGGAGTAGGGAGTAGGAGGGGAAAAGGTTATCAAGTATAGTTGACTTGGTATTGCTGAATTCAATATGAGATAAATTATTACAGCATCAAAAAATTAGCTAGAGACGTGACTAATAAATTAATTTAACAACAAGATTTCTTTTATTCCCCTACTCCCTACTCCCTATTCCCTTCAAATTATGATAAAACGTCCGAATCGTCCGATTATAATTGGTGGAATTGTCATTGCGGCAATTGTTCTACTGACTTTAATTGCGGCTCCTAGTAGCAGTAAACTCAATAGTGGCTCAACTTACAGTCGCGCTCCTGATGGATACGGAGCTTGGTATAGTTTTATGCAGTCACGCGGCGTAAAAATTGAGCGTTGGCAGCGTCCTTTTAAGGATTTGACCGCAGAAAAAAGCCCTGCAACATTGTTAATGGTTTATCCTTCACTTACTGGTGGATTCACTTACGAACAACAGCAATGGGTAGAAAAGGGTAATACGTTAGTGGTTTTGGGAGTGCGCGATCGCGTTACCAAAGCCAACTTCAGTACAATACAAAAATCAGCCGTTGGGGATGTCAAAATTGAGACAGGTAGGCGGCGAGAAAAACCCAAACAAGAACAATTTTTGCTCAAAGATGCTTTTGGTGCTGTAGTGTGGCAAGAAATTTACGGAAAAGGTAAAGTAATTTTTTCGACTACTCCTCATCTAGCTGCTAATGCTTACCAAGATAATCGCGCTAATTTTGAGTATTTAGCGCAGTTAGTTGGTAATAAAAATAATAAGTTGTTTGTAGATGAATACCTTCACGGGTATAAAGACGCAAACATCAAAAAAGCCAAAGGTGAAGGAGATATATATACATATTTTACCCAAAAGCCAATTTTTGTAAGTGCTATCCAAGCTATTGTTTTGCTGATAGTGTTGATATTCGCGCAAAATCGCCGTTTTGGTAAACCCGCACTTCTCGAAGCACCAAAAGTAAACAATAGTGAAGCTTATATCCAAGCACTAGCGGCAGTTTTGCAAAAAGCTGATACTACAGACTTTGTGCTTACCCTAGTTGGCAAAGAAGAACAACAACAACTTCAATCCGCTTTAGTGGGAAAAACAGCACATATTACTTCAGCATCCGATTCCGAGGTATTATTACAAGCTTGGCAAGATAAAATTGGTACAAGTTCGTCAGATTTGAAATCAGTGTTACAGGTACAAGCCCGAAAACGCCGTATTAGCGAAAAAGATTTGATAGATTGGTTGTCGAAATGGCAAAGTTTGCGTAAGTTAGCAGTGAAGGAGAAGTAATTGTATGTAAACTACCACAGGTAAGAGGATGTTTTAAAAGTTCTCTTGTCAGTAGCAGAACGTTCTAGATCCACCATTATCCCCCTTAATAATGGGGACTTTGATTCCGGTTCCCCCTTTTTAAGGGGGGTTAGGGGGGATCGATAAGTACCGAAAATTACAGCCAACTACTTTTCAAACAACCGCCAAGATACCTATCTTACAACCGACCGCTAACTATTAACTACTAACAACTAACAATTTTGCATGAACCAAATCAACCCAGTTTTAACCCGTCTTAAAGAATCGCTAAATCAAATTGTTGTCGGACAATCTACCCTAATTCAACAAACATTAGTAGGATTATTAGCAGGCGGACATATAATTTTAGAAGGAGTACCGGGAACAGGTAAAACCTTATTAGTAAAAGTCTTAGCACAATTAATCAAAGCTGATTTTCGCCGCATTCAACTAACACCCGACGTATTACCATCCGATATCACAGGTACTAATATATTTGACTTAAATACTCGTAACTTTACCCTCAAAAAAGGACCAGTATTTACAGAAGTATTGCTAGCAGACGAAATTAACCGCACCCCACCCAAAACCCAAGCTGCATTATTAGAAGCGATGGAAGAAATGCAGGTAACTTTGGATGGTGAAAGTTTGCCACTTCCCGATTTATTCTGGGTAATTGCCACACAAAACCCATTGGAATTTGAAGGAACATATCCTTTACCCGAAGCGCAATTAGATAGATTTTTATTCAAACTAGTTGTAGATTATCCCGACCAAGCCGCAGAAAAGCAAATGTTACTCAATCGCAAAGCCGGATTTGCCGCACGACGCTTGGATATTGCCAAATTAGAACCAGTTGCATCCGTTATCGAAATTTTATCAGCACAACAAGCTGCTAGACAAATCAAAGTATCCGAAGCAATCATCGATTATCTTTTAGCTTTAGTAAATGCATCGCGGCAACACCCCGATTTATCATTAGGTGCATCACCCCGTGCAGCTGGTGCGTGGTTGCAAACATCGCAAGCAGCAGCATATTTAGCAGGCAGAGATTTTGTCACCCCCGATGATATCAAAATTGCAGCACCCCCATTATTACGTCATCGATTAATTTTGAAACCCGAAGCAATGCTCGATGGTTTACAAATGGATGCAGTAATTGCGTCGATATTGAATAAAGTTGCAGTACCGAGGTAAAGAGGGAGTAGGGAATAGGGAATAGGGAATAGGGAATAGGGAATAGGGAGTAGGGGAAAGGGGAAAGCAATATTTTTATTTGTAAGTTGTACCTTTAACATATATTCTAGGACGGGCACTCTCTGCCCATCCCACAAGATTTTTTCCTAAATAAAGGTTTTGTATACCTCTTATCTTTGCGCCTTTGCGCCTCTGCGCGATCAATTCTAATCTTAATAAATTTATGGTTCCAGCAAAACGAGTTTACTTATTATTAATACTGGCAATTATAATTGCTCCAATCGTCGCCACATTTTTGGGTATCGCCGTAAGTATTGCCATTACCTTACTGTTCGATGCAATTATCTTAATCTTAATGATTGTAGATGGAATGCGCGAGCGTAAATTTCGCGTCAAAATCGAACGCGAATTACCACCCCGTCTATCCATCGGACGCGATAATCCAGTCATACTTAAAGTCATATCGAATACTAACTCCATCATCAAAATCAGCGATGATTATCCAAAAGCCTTTGATAATAACCAATTAGTCCTACGTACAGTAATCGCTAAAGATACTACAAGCGAACTAACTTATACAGTTTTTCCCTCAGCACGCGGAGAATTTGCTTGGGGAGACATTCAAGTTAGACAACTGGGTGCGTGGGGTTTAGCGTGGGATGATTGGAAAATTCCGCAAAGTTGTAAAATCAAGGTTTATCCCGATTTAGTCGGATTGCGATCGCTGACAATTCGCCTCACACTACAATCATCAGGTGCGATGCGTCAACGCCAATTAGGAATCGGTACAGAATTTGCCGAGTTACGAAATTACCGTACCGGGGATGACCTGCGATTGATTGATTGGAAAGCCACAGCGCGACGGGTCGGAGCATACGGGAATACATCGCCCCTAGTAAGAGTACTGGAACCCGAACAAGAGCAAACTTTATTGATATTGCTCGACCGAGGTCGATTGATGACCGCCCAAGTCCAGGGATTGCAACGGTTTGACTGGGGATTGAATGCGACCTTATCGCTGGCTTTAGCAGGATTGCATCGAGGCGATCGCGTTGGCGTTGGCGTATTCGACCGACAAATTCATACATGGATACCCCCCGAACGCGGACAGCACCACCTCAGTCATCTTATTGACCGTTTGACCCCAATACAACCCGAATTACTCGAATCGGACTATTTAGGTGCAGTTACCAACGTCGTCCAACAACAAACCCGTCGCTGTCTGGTAGTTATCATTACCGATTTGGTTGATATTACCGCTTCATCCGAACTTCTCGCGTCGCTGTCACGACTGACACCGCGCTATTTAGCGTTTTGCGTAGCTTTGCGCGACCCACAAGTTGATAATTTAGCGCATACTTTTACCGAAGATGCAACGGGTGCTTATAGTCGTGCAGTTGCGTTAGATCTGTTAGCGCAGCGACAAGTTGCATTTGCCAAGTTGAAACAGCGCGGCGTATTAGTATTGGATGCACCAGCGAATCAAATTAGCGATAGTTTGGTCGATAGATATTTGCAGCTAAAAGCGCGAAATCAAATTTAAATATTATGAGAAGTAATTGACTGTAGGTTGGGTGTAGCGATAGCGAAACCCAACATTTATACTTAAGCTTTCTAACCTTTTTATCAAACTTAGACAGGACAAAGGTTTTCAGACCCGGAATGCAGGTTCTTACATGCATCTCGTTGCAATGCCAAATTTAAAATAGATAAACTACTTAAATTAAGTATAAGTTTGCCGGAAAATACAGACTTAACCCTTCCCCCAATCGAAAAACTCAGAGAGTAAATTTCTACCCCTCCCACTCCTGAATTCCCCCCACCGTCCCATTTCCGTATCGGGTTTTGCGGGGGAGATAGGTAAGCTTTGGGTTCAGTATCGCGGGGGCGGGGGAATTTACTGTCTTATTTTTGGGAAATTTTGAGGGGGTAACAGCAATAAAATGATTTGGTTAAGGAATCGGTGAGGGGTGCTTTAGGACATGCCAACTTCTGAACAGCTAAAAATCTATTTTGATCTGACGGCAGATTTGACTAAAATGTATGTACCAATAAATTTAGGGAGTCTTGACAGGCGTACAGGTAATGTGATTATCCTCGCAGGGCAGGAAATAGAGATTGAAATTTACCCCAATGGACGCTGGATATTTCTATGAATAAACCGGATTTCGCAACAATGACCCGCCCAGAGTTTCGGCAATATATCCTTGAACACAGAGAGGATGACGAAGCTTTATCAATTTATGCACAAAGATTTCGTGACCCAAACGCTAAGGTATACCTGCCGAACCAAGGGTTTAATGACCCCGAAGTTGCAACAGCACTGCGCGAACATTTGGAGCAACGACGCAATCAAGCGTGAATAGCCTGTACTGCATATTCACAGGTAAATGAAATTGCCAAGAGGGCGGGAACCGTCTTGGCAATTATTACTTAATGATATATATGAATGTTTTTTGCACGGTATAATTTGCTGTTTACAAACACTTCACGAGAATATCGTATTTTTTCGGAAGCTTCCCCATCGTTATTGGTAGTAGTAATACATTCAACTCTAGGAGCCGCATCGATGTTTTTAGAGAATCCTAATAGCTTACTTGAAATCGCAGTTTGGCTATCACTGTGCGCGGTCAGGCAAACTGTAAAACCCCACTTCCGAATATTCGTTAAAGATTGTTTTAAGAAATTTGCCCAGTAGTCGGGGTCAACGCCATGAACCTCATAAGTGTTAGATTCCATCAGAAAGATTGCTACTTTCCACTCTTATAACCTTTATAATCCTCGCGCAAAGACGCATTCGCCGTAAGGCGTTCCCGTTCGTGCAGCGTGCCCGTAAGGGCAAGGGTAGGCGCAAAGAGTTAAGAAGATTGGACGCATGGTTGTGCTGCCGGACTCGATCGCCATAATCGTTCTACCCACCCATTCTTCCAGGTTCAAATTCTCCCCATTCTTCTGATGTCAGATATAAAGACAAAACGCCAAAATACAAACATCTTTGCGCGGCATCTCTAAGAGGAAGCAAGCGGGAGCAGAGCGCGTTTACGGATTTACCGGAGAATCTTTATGTCCTCACTGCAAGCTTTATCAAATAATATCGCTGAAATCGTCGAACAAGCAGGTAACGCGATAGTTTCAGTCAACGCGAATAGACGCTTTTCTCCTAGCGGTATTCACTGGTCGAAAGGTATAATTGTTACTTCAGATGAATCTCTCAAACGTTACGATGACATCACTGTAACGGTAGCAAACGGCGATAAAACATCAATTTCGCTCTTAGGACGCGACCCCAGCACCGATATAGCAGTTTTTCAAATCGAAAATCCCAATATTCCCGTAGCGACAATCGGCGATGCTGCAAACCTTAAAGTTGGTAATTTAGTTTTAGCATTAGCAAGGAGTAACGAAGGTGACATTCGCGCTGCAATGGGTGCGGTAAGCGTTGTCAGCGGCGCGTGGCGGAGTATGAGCGGTGGAAACATCGACCAATTTATTCGCCCAGATATTGCGCTTTACCCAGAGTTTAACGGTGGTGCGTTAGTAGATACCGCAGGTAATATTGTCGGAATGAATACTTCGGGACGACGGGGTACGGCTTTAACTATTCCTGCTTCTACAATCAATCGCGTTGTTGAACAATTACTGACTAAAGGAAGAATTCCACGCGGTTATTTGGGTTTAGGAATGCAGCCAGTCAGATTACCGGAAAACTTGAAAAAGTCTCTCAATTTAGTTTTTAGTAGTGGTGTAATTGTCATCAACGTCGAACCAAATGGTGCTGCTGATAATGCAGGAATTTTCTTAGGAGATGTATTAGTTAGCTTTGATGGTTCTACTGTCGAAGATACCAATGATGTACTAGCGTTGCTTAACGATAGTTCCCGCGTGGGTAAAGGCGTAAAAGTGCAAGTTGTGCGCGGTGGTGAGTTAATCGAATTGGATGTAACCGTAGGTGAAAGAACTGCTTCCGAAACTTAAATATAGATAAAAGTCAGGGCTGTCTTCCTTAATCGGGAAGATAGCCCTAACTACTACACCGCGTCTTGGTAATACATCAAGAAAGATTCTTACTTTGTGTCCTTTGTGCCCTTTATGGTTAAAAAAAACTTATGCATTGAACCACAAAGGACACAAAGGACACGAAGAGAAGAAAAAGACTAGACATTTTAGACTAGTTTTTACTTACCAAGACGCGGGATACTCTAACTACTAACTAGCAATAATGCGCGTAAAATCTAGAATCTAAAATCTAAAATTCAATGGCGGAAATAATTCGAGTCATAGTAGTTGCAGCTTCCCCTGTAATCCGAATGGGGTTAGCGGCGATGCTAGACGATAACCCAAAATTGACTTTGGTCAAGAGTGTGCCAGATATCGATTCGGGACGCGAGGAAATTGTGCAGTTACAACCTGATGTAATTTTGCTTGATTATGATGATAATAATTATGAATACACTCTAGATTTTTCACAGTTTGTTTCCGCAACTATTATTCTTACAGATGAACTTGAAGATATTAACTTAAGGGCGGTTTTAGCTACTGGAATAAAAGGAATATTACCCCAAACTAGTTCTTCCTCGGAAATTATCGCAGCCATTGAAGCGGTAGCTTCAGGGTTAGTAGCATTACATCCAGAAGTTATCGGTAATTTGCAGTTGCAAAAAGAAGCAAATTTATCCGAACAAGTTGATATTAACCGAATACAAACATTAACCCCACGGGAAATTGAAATTTTACAAATGTTGATTTCTGGATTGAGTAATAAAGTTGTAGCACAACAGTTACATATTTCCGAACACACCGTTAAATTTCACATTTCATCTATTTTTCAAAAGCTTGATGTCTCAACACGTACCGAGGCTGTGGCAGTGGGAGTGAGGCTGGGTTTAATTATGTTGTAAATTATGAATGCTACCGTATTATTTATAATTTATAAAATTATCTATCAAGTCAGGTACAGTGAGTTGTAAGGGCACAGCATTGCTGTGCCCTTACATTCAACTGAGAACCGTTATATCTCTCGTTTACCAAAAATCCTGTCCGTAGGTTTATTTTTTTATACTTATACCGTTTCTTTATGAAGATGCGCTTTATTGTAACTCTTAGCCCCCCTTAAGAAGGGGGGTAGGTTCCGATCGCGCTTTGTTGCAGCTTCATATTAAATTGGTATTAACGTATAAAATGTCGGGTTTCGCTATTTTTTCGTCTGCTGCAATATACTATCAACGTCATCAACAAACCCGTCCCCACCAAATACTTCAAAGGTTCCGGTACGCTAGGATTTGGCGAAAAGAAACCCTCAATAATCCCCGCAATCATTAACATCGGCACAATCCCAAAGACTAATTGTGCAGCTTGGGAACCGTAAAACTTCAGCGCATCGAGACGTTTATACTTACCAGGAAATAAAATTGCCCGTGCGATTAAAAACCCCGCACCACCAGCGAAAAAAATAGCAGGCAACTCCAAAGAACCGTGAGGAAAAACAAAAGCCCAAAACGGATATGCTAAATTATTCTGTCCCACCAGTGTTGCGATCGCGCCTATCAGTAATCCGTTAAATAGCATGATATAAAATGTGTACGTACCCGCTGCAATCCCGCCAGCAGCAGCACTAAACGACACCATAATATTATTGATTGCAATCCCGCTTGACGCTAGCGGCTCAATACCTACAATCGACCCCATCCACAGTTTACGCTCGTCTCGAACTTTGCGAATCAAATCTTCAGGGACTATTAACGACATAAAGCTAGGGTCTTGCCAAGCATACCACCAGGCAATCAATAAACCTAGAAAAAATAACGCCGTCGCAAAAGCAATATAGGGGAAAGCTTGCTGTACCGTTGCTGGAAATCCCCACGCATAAAAGTTTATAACTCCTTGCCATTCTTGCCGCCGCGAACCTTGGTAAATTTGGTTATAAGCGCGAGTTGTTAACGATTGTAAATTTTGTATTAAAGTATTGCCTAATTGTTGCGTGCGTGCCCGTGATAAATCTGCGGCAACGGTACGATATAAACTAGCCAATTCGCAAATTTCCGACGATTGTAGCGATTTGATACCTTTTTTATCGATTTGTTTCAATAAAGCGTCAAGACGCAGCCAATTTGGTTCGCGTCGCGCTATCCAACGTTGAATATTCATAAATTTTGGGAATACTGAGTTTACCTTAGTTTAAGATAGCTTCAAATCAACCTGTATCAAATTTACACTGCAAATCAAGATTATGTCCTTTAATCCCAGTTCTCCCGAACCTATTCAACCTCTCAGTCTTGGTAATGTCGTCAGCGCTGGACTGCGGTTATATCGTTCGCATCTCAAATCATATTTACAATTATCATTTCTTGCCTATGCATGGGTATTAATTCCAATTTATGGATGGGCAAAATGTGCTGCAATTTTGGCTTCAATATCGCGGTTAGCATTTGGTGAATTAGCCAATCAACCCGAAAGCGTTCAAGATGCCAGACGTTTTACCAATTCACGTATGTGGCAATTTTTTGTCATGGGTCTATTAATGTTTTTGATTGGGTTGGGCTTAACTATTGTATTCATGATTCCTTTTATTATTGCAATTGCAGTTATTACTGCATTTACAATCGGAACTCCTAGCGGTACTCCTAGTGTCGCAGCAATTGGAATAATCAGCTTACTTTTGATAGTATTCTTCCCGCTTTTAATTGTAATTTTATTGTGGGTACAAGCTCGCTTTTTAGTAGTAGAAGTACCGCTAGCGGTTGAATATGAAGTCGATGGTTCATCAACAATTGGGCGAAGTTGGAACTTGACTAAAGGTAGTACGTGGAGAATTATGGGGATTGTATTTGTAGCCTATTTAATTACAATTCCAATCCAACTACCTTTTAGTTTCTTGAGTCAATTAATTCAAATAGCAGTCGTATCTTCAGGACAAGAAAATTCTATTTTCCTTCTATTCTTATCCTTACTTAATTTGATTGTTGTTTTAAGTAGTATTGCGATTGTTGTACCTTTTTGGCAAGCTATAAAAGCTGTCGTTTATTACGATTTACGAAGTCGTCGAGAAGGGTTCGGCTTAAAGTTACGTAATCGAGAAGTTTAAGAGGGGGAAGCAAGACAGGGGAGATACAAGAAGTTAATTATTGAATTAGGTGTAGGCAGTAGGGAGTGGGAAGAGGGTTTTGAGAGATTTATATTTCGTTACATACTTTGTTTTTTTCGTACCTACCTACTTAGTTTAAGATAGCCTTAAATCAGACACCCGAAGCGAGTTTATGTCCTTCAATCTCAGTAATCCCGAACCTACTCAACCTCTAAGTCTTGGCAATGTTGTCAGCGCTGGATTGCGGTTATACCGTTCGCATCTTAAATCATATTTGGAACTATCATTTCTTGGCTATGCATGGATATTTGTTCCTATTTATGGGTGGGCAAAATGTCCAGCTACTTTAGTTTCAATATCACGATTGGCATTTGGTGAATTAGTCAATCAACCCGAAAGTATTCAAGATGCCAAACGTATCGTAAGTTCGCGCATGTGGCAATTTTTGCTTTTAGGATTATTGACATTTTTACTTACTTTTGGCTTATTTTTTGTAATACTAATTGTCTTTTCAATTGTGTTAGGAATTATCATAGGTGGAATTCAGATATCAGGTGTCGTCAATTTTTCAAGTAGTAATATTGCTACTAATCCTATATTTTTCGGATTCGTACTGATATTTGAAATAATACTGTTTTTGTGGATACAAGCGCGTTTTTTAATCGTTGAAGTGCCATTAGCAGTGGAAGATAGCGTTACTGTGACATCAACCATTAGACGGAGTTGGAATTTGACAAAAGGTAATGTATGGCGAATTGTTGCAATTCTATTTATTGCCTATTTAATTACAATTCCTATGCAATTACCCTTTAGTTTATTGAGTAATTTAATTCAAATATTTCTTGCCTATGTAGCGAAATCAAGCCCATTTTATTTATTTATATCATATTCTAGTAGTTTGATTATGTTTTTAATTAGCCTAGCAATTATTGCACCTTTTTGGCAAGCTATAAAAGCCGTTATTTATTATGATTTACGAAGTCGTAGAGAAGGATTTGGTTTAAGATTGCACGATAGAAAAGTTTAAGAAGAAGAAAATGCATATTTTTAATCGCGTCAAATTTGTAACACCAGAAAGCGTAGAATTAGAATTTACCTTAGCTGGAATTGGTAGCCGCGTTTGGGCATTAATTATCGATTATCACGTTTTAGGCTTGATTATCGGATTATTTGCGATCGCTTGGGCAACAATTTCAGTACAACTACTAGATTTTTGGACAAGTATTTTTGGCGATAAAGCCGGTCTTTGGTCGCTGGCGATCGCATCCATTATCTTTTTTACCATTTACGTCGGTTACTTTGTCTTTTTTGAGGTAATTTGGCAAGGACAAACTCCCGGTAAGCGCGTTGCCAAAATTCGCGTCGTCCGCGATGATGGTAGACCTGTGGGACTTCAACAAACGACCTTACGCGCTTTACTGCGACCATTCGACGAACTACTTTTTATCGGCGCATTTTTAATTATTTTTAGCGGTAAAGAAAAACGTTTGGGTGATTTAGTTGCAGGGACAATTGTGATTCAAACCCAAGCAGTGAATGTATCGCCAAAAGAAAAATTACAACTTTCAGAAGCAGCAAATTCGGTTTGCGATAATTTACTTCAAGTTGCTGATTTATCGCCAATGTTACCCGATGATTTTGCTGTAATTCGAGAATATTTGATTCGCCGTAATATTATGTCTGAAAAAGCCCGCGTCTCGCTATCACTCGAACTGGCTCGACAGGTACAATCGATTATTAAACTGGAAAATTTGCCCAATATCAGCCCAGATATATTTTTAGAAGCGGTTTATCTGGCATATCAAAGAGTGGGGAGTAAGGAGTGGCAGGTAGGGGAGTAGGGGGAAGGTGAGAGTCCTTGAAATCGGGGAGAAAGAATAACTCCTAACTCCTAACTCCTAACTCCTAACTCCTAACTCCTTACTCCCTCCTACTCCCTACTCAAAATCAACAGTTGCCCAATTCGATTCCCGATAATAGCGTGTCATGTCGTCAAACTTGCGTAATTCGGCACGATGTACCAAAAAATCGGGCGAATTTCCGAGCCATTTTAGATTCAAATCCGCAAAGATTTCAGCAATGCGCGAGCGTTCTAAATCAGATAAAACGTTTCCAAAATATCCTAATGTAATGTGAGCAGTAAAATGATAATTTTGTTCGATACCCAATCCGATTAACTGCGAGTTTTGATACACAGTACGGCGAAAATTGATCGCTCGTTCGTAACTATTTCGATCCTGGGGAACCAAACAAACAGCAATAGCTCTTGGCATCACCATTATTCCCAATATTTGCCAGCGAATTGGCTTTTCCTCTGGTGTCATTGCTTGTCGGTACTGCTCAAAAATTTTAGCGCAACAAAATTGTAAATCGCTTTCATAATTAGGATTTTGCTCGCAAGCATGACGGTAAGCACTGTCCCAAATTAAATCTGCTAGCGTTAGGTGAAAACTCGCTCTTGAAAGCGGCACAATTAATTCGGGGTCTTTTACCAAATCTAATATCTGTGTTTGGTAGTCCTCCAACTGAGTATAAAATTCCGCGTTTTTCGGGTCTTCCTCGCTAGGGGGAGTTATGACTGTGTAACCTGGGAAAGGTACTGGTTGTCGTGTACCTGCGGGTGCAGGTTGGAACTTATAAGACTCGAGTATGTTTTGAACTTGAGTTTGATAAGCTTCTGGTAGCGTCATTCGCGCTAACCGATTTAAGTAAGTTTGGTAATCGTCGTCCACCCTGTATGTACCTCACGCTTTCAAATCATTTTAGTCGGGAATAGGGAGTAGGGAGTGGGGAGTTAGGAGTTAGGAGTTAGGAGTTAGGAGTTAAGAGTTAGGAGTTAAGAGTTGGGAGTTAAGAGTTGGGAGTTAAGAGTTGGGAGTTGGGAGTGGGAAGTTAGAAGTTAAAAATAAGTCAAAAATAAAGTCAAAAACAATTTTCAACTTATTAACCTTAACTCATCACTCATCACTCTTAACTCTTAACTCTTAACTCCCTACTCCCTACTCCCTCAATTTCTGGGAACCGTAACTAGGTTACTGAGGTCATAAGAGACTATTAGAATAAATAAAAAGTAAAAAATTAAGGGTATTAGAGCGGGTCTATGGTTGAAGCCAGAACTTGAGTTTATGGTTTATGCCAATGCCATGCATCTTTTATCCTGATTTTTCCCCTTCCCATTTTGGAGTTGGGGAAGTTAAAAATGGGTTGGATGTGTTTCAAATGATTCAACCATATGTCTAAAACTCCTAGTGAATACGCAGTACACCTGATGTTGGCAAGCGGTCATCGAGAAGAAGTCCGTTTTCCGACGATTCAGGAATTTCAAAAGTGGTACAGCGGTGAACTAATGCCCAAATCGGCTTCGGATGACTTTATCAGCGTACCAATCAAAAATATTCAAGGTGAGTACATGGTCGTTCGTCCATTTCGGGTTGTAGCGATTCGGGTCGAACCTATTTTTAGTTCTAGGATTGAATAATTGATTAAATGATGAGAAAAAAGCTAGCTTTACTGTCCTTGAGTCTGGGTCTTATTACTTCTATTCCCTTTTATTCCGTAGTTGCTCAGGTGCCGATACTGCCGTTGCCTGCACCTAGCAACCCCCAACTTCCACCACAAATACCGCCACAAATACCGCCAATTCTGCCAATTCCCCAACCTCAATTAACACCACCGCTCAAGTTGATGGATGTTAGTTCCGACTGCAAACCCGCACGCGGTTGTTTGGGTTGGGACGAGCAGCTTTTTTGGAATAATGGCAAGCCAGGCGATCGCGCTGCTTTATTACAATCAATTGACAATAGTTTGCGCTATCTCAATACACCTAGAGCGGCATCAGTGTATCAAAATTACCCCGTTCAAGGTATTACTCTCAAACGGGTACAAAATAGTTTGCGACGCTTCCGGCAATTGGTTGTCAGTGCTAAGTCACCAGCACAGCTACAGGCAGCAGTTCGCAAGGAATTTGCATTTTACAAGTCGGTTGGTAATGACGGTAAGGGTACGGTTAAATTTACCGCCTACTACGAGCCAGTTTATACCGCTAGCCGCGTTCCCACGGCAGAGTATAAATACCCACTTTACCGAGTTCCAGCAAACTTAGACCAGTGGGCAAAACCCCATCCCAAACGCATCGACCTCGAAGGTACAGATGGGTTGCTCGGCGATCGCAGTCCGTTGCGCGGTTCGGAGATGTTTTGGTTCCGCGATCGCTTCGATGCATACATGATTCACATCCAAGGTTCGGCACAGTTAAAGTTAGCAGATGGTTCAGCAACGAGTGTCGGCTTTGCCGGTGGGACTGATTACCCTTGGACGAGTATCGGTAAGGCTTTAATCAAAGATGGGAAATTAGACCCGCTAAATGCCACAATGCCCGCGATGATTGCCCATTTTAAGCGAAGTCCCCAAGATTTGGATATATATTTACCAGTCTGGGAACGGTTTGTCTTCTTTAAAGAAACTAATGGTGAGGCTGCAACCGGTAGTATAGCCGTACCTGTTACTGCCGAACGTTCGATTGCTACTGACAAATCTCTAATGCCTCCCGGTGCATTGGCACTTATTTATAATGCTTTCCCCTACCCCACAGAAAATGGTGGTTTGGTGAGACGTTCAGTCAGCCGCTTCGTACTCGACCAAGATACTGGTAGCGCTATCAAAGGACCGGGACGGGTCGATTATTTTATGGGTACAGGTAAATTGGCAGGTGACAGAGCTGGTATTACTGGGGGAAATGGGCAATTGATTTATTTATTGTTGAAATAAATTTTGGGCTAGTGGTTCGTTTCATAAGTTCCGAGGGGCTACTAGATCCCCGACTTCTTAAAGAAGTCGGGGATCTAAACCTCACGACTGGGCAAAATTAATGAAACAGACCACGATGAAGGTTCGTTTCATAAGTTCCGTAGCAAGATCCCGCAGGGTGGGGTTACAAGATTCCGGGTTTCGTAAAAGTTACCCGGAATCTGACCCCCACGACTTATCAAAATTAATGAAACAAACCACGCTTTGGGTAGCGACTTACTTAAACTTACCGGGTTTCTTCTCGATAAAGTTACGAAATTTTAGTTTACCTAAAAGTAGAAACCCGGTTTCTGATACCATCGCACGAACTATAAACTTATATCTTGCACTTTACGGGTAAATCACGAATAGACTTAATTCATGAAATTAAATATACATATTTATTGACTTGCAATCGCTAATCCATTTTAATGGATTTTAGCTATTAGACAGGGATTTATAATCCCTGTCGGGTCGGCGTGCGAAGTCGAATAATCGGAATACACTAAGTATAAATTACATGATGCGGTTTGGTAGGTACAAGATATAGGTAAACTCATTTTTTTATCATTACCTTGACAGGGCTAAGGTTTAGAGGTTCAAAAAACCCGTTTTGGTACTGTGACACATGATTTATTAAGTTGGGCAAATCTAGATTGGCTGTCACTAAGTACAAACCAAACAGTTTACAGCGTTTTCGGGTAAATAGACCACACAGTAGGGGCACGGCAGTGCCGTGCCCCTACGAAAATCTGTGGTTCAATTAGCTGAAAATAGCTGTAAGTCTAAAAATCAAGGAATTCTACAAAGTTTGTATTGAGAATTATTGCTTTTTTTAAGCAAAATAACATAGTCTTCACCTGGTAGCAGCACTTTATCTACAACTACTCTTTGATATCCTTCTGCGGTTCCGGTAATGCGTACAGGCATCCAAAGACCAGTAGGTCGATATGAAAACTTGCCAGCACCACAAGTTCCAGGAGATGCACTTACATCAAGTTGAGGATCGACACCAATCGATGCCCTTAGAATAGATTTTTTTGATTCAACATCTTTTAACTCAATTGTGACACGTTCATTAGCTTTACACATTACTAAAACCCAGCTAATGAGGAGACAAAGGACACTG